>DATAGA010000035.1:0-5738 GCA_036257215.1 Myxococcota bacterium | reverse complement strand
GCCTTCGGCCGCTACGTCAGCGACTACGTCTTGAACCAGCTGCTCGAGACCGGCGCCGACGGCACCCTCGGCGGCAGCGAGCGCGAGGTCACGATCCTCTTCGCCGACATCCGCCGCTTCACCCGGCTCTCAGAGGGCATGAAGGCGAGCGACGTCGTGGCGCTGCTCAACGAGGTGTTCCAGCTAGCCTCCGACCGCATCCTCCAGCACGGCGGCACGATCGACAAGTTCATCGGCGACTCGGTGATGGCGTACTTCGGCGCGCCCGTGCCCGACGTCGACCACCCGCTCCAGGCGGTGCAGGCGGCGATCGCAATCCAGCAGGCGCTCGCCGAGCGCAACTCGCGCTTCACCGCCCCCGACGCGCTGCGGATCGAGATCGGCGTCGGGATCCACACCGGTGTCGTGGTGGTCGGCACGATCGGCTCCGACCGCCGCAGCGACTTCACCGCCATCGGCGACGCCGTGAACGTCGCGCACAGGCTCGAAAAGCTCGCGCGGCCCTCGCAGGTGCTCGTGTCCGAGGCGGTGCAACGCCGCGTGCGCGCAGCGCTGCGGCTGCGCTTCGAGGGCGAGCGGCAGCTCTCCGGCCGGCTCGAGCCGGTGCACGTGTACTCGGTCGAGCTCGACCCCCGCGGCCCGGCGGCCGCGTCGCAGGGCGGCGGCGCCGGATCGGTGGCATGAGCCGACGCGTGGCCCCGCGGCGCCTCGGCGCCGCATGCCTCGCCGGCGCGCTCGCCCTTGCGGGCTGCGCGACCCCGCTCGAGCTCGGCGAGCGGCGCTACCGCGAGGGCGACCGGCTCGGCGCGCTCGAGGTCTGGCGCAGCGTCCCCTCGGACGCGACGTACTACCCGAGGGTACGCCAGCGGATCGACGCCGTGGAGCGCGAGTTCTCGCAGCTCGTGGAGCGCTACAAGAAGCGCGCCCTGTACCTCGAGTCCCAGGGCCGGCTGGCCGAGTCGATGCTCAACTACCGTCTCGCGCTGCAGCTAGAGCCCGCAGACGCCGCGACGCTCGATCACGTGCAGCACCTCGCGCGCCAGCTCGACGCGCGCAAGCGCGACGCCCGCGCCGCGCTGCGCGACCACCTCGAGGCGGGTCGCCTGCCGGCGGCGCGCGCCGACCTCACCGCGCTGCGCGCCCTCGACCCCTTCGATCCGGAGCTGGAAACGCTCTCGCGCCAGCTCGACGACGCGCTGCAGGAGGAGGTCGACGGGCTGCTCGCGCGCGGTCGCCGCGGCTTCACGTCGGGCGACTACGCGGGCGCTCGCGAGGCGTTCGAGGAGGTCCTCGCGCTCGACGGCCGCAACGAGTCCGCGCGCGGCTACCTCGCCTACATCGACGAGGTTCGCGCCGAGGACCGCGCGCAGCGGCCGCCGGCGCAAACGGGCGGGCCGCCGCAGGTCACGCTGCGCGCGCGCCCCGGAGGTCCGGAGGCCGCGCCGCCGCCGGCGAGCGGACCGTCCGACGCCCAGATCCGCGCGGAGGGACACCACCAGAACGCGCTCTCGGCCGACCGCGCGGGCGATCCCTACGAGGCGATCCGCGAGGAGCTGCGCGCGCAGAAGCTCGACCCCGACAACCCGCGCTCGCGCGAGCACCTCGCGACGCTGCGCGGACGCCTCGCGGGAGAGGTGCCCGGCCTCCTCGAGCAGGGCCGCAGCCACTACCAGCGCGAGGAGCTCGAGAGTGCGCTCGACGCCTGGCGCCGCGCGCTGCTGATCGACCCCGGCAACGAAGAGGCGCGCTCCTACGTGGATCGCGCGCGCACGCTGCTCCAGAACCTCGAGCGCCTGCGCTCGGAGCCGCCGGGCGCGCCGCCCGTGGGAACGAACTGATGCAGCCCCGCTTCGGCGCGGTCGGCGCGGCGGCGTTCGCCCTCGCGCTCGCCGTGTGCGGCTGCGGCACGACGCTCGACGTCGAGGGCGCGCGCCGCGCGCTGCGCGGCGCGCAGGGACCGCGTCCGATCCTCCTGCGCGAGGAGCCCGCGGCGGCGCTCGCGGCGCCCGAAGGGTTGCGTGCGGTGACGGGCGAGCTGCGCTCCGTGCCCCTCAAGTGGGATCCCTTGCTCGCCGGCGACGTCGGGGGCTACGTGATCGAGCGCGCGCTGCGCGAGAAGGGCGACTTCCAGCGCGTGGGCAGCGTCTACGACCGCTTCGCGACCTCGTACGTCGACCGCGGGTCGGACCTCGCCCCGAAGGCGCTGCCCGGCAGCACCGACCTCGGCGACGGCGCCACCTACTCCTACCGCGTACGGGCGTTCGACGCGCAGGGCTACATCGCGGGCACGAGCACCGAGGTCGTGACCGCGACGACCGCGCCGCCTCCCGAGCGGCCCGAGGGGCTGCGCACGTACGACCACCAGCCGGGCAAGATCGCCCTCACGTGGCGGCCGGTGTCCGACCCGACCATCGCGGGCTACGTCGTCTACCGGAGCCCGAGCCTGCGCGGCCACTACGATCCCATCGCGCGTCTCGACGGTCGCTACGCGACGACGTGGGTGGACGCCGGGCTCGCGCCGCTGCGCGTCTTCTACTACCGCGTCGCGGCGGTGAACGCGGCGGGCGGCGAGGGCGTGCCGACGCGCGCACTGCGCGGCGTGACGAAGCCCGAGCCGCTGCCGCCCGCGTCGCTGCGCGTCGTGTCGCAGTCGTCGGGGGAGGTCGAGCTCGCCTGGGACCCGAACCTCGAGCCGAACCTCGCCGGCTACCGAGTGCTGCGGCGCCGCGCGGACGAAGGCGAGGAGGTGCTCGTCGCCGAGCTCGCGCCGGACCGGACGAGCGTCGCGGACGGCCTCGCGCCCGCCGGGGCGCGCCTGGTCTACCGCGTCGTCGCCTACGACCGCGACGGGCTCGTGAGCGCGCCCGTCGAGGTCGAGGTCGCGACGCCGGCGCCACCCGAGTCGTAGGCGCGCGCGACGTCCGCGCCGCTGCGGCGCGCTCGCGCCGTCGGCCGCCGGGCAGAGCCGTGGCTCCCCGGGCAGGACTCGAACCTGCGACCCAGCGGTTAACAGCCGCTTGCTCTACCAGCTGAGCTACCGGGGAACGAGCGAAGGAGTCTAGACGCTGGGCCGTCGGGGGTCGAGGGCAAGGCTGCGAGAGTGCGAGCGATTCGGGACACTGGCCCCGCCCGCTCCGTGGAGGTTCGATGCCCGCGCCGTCCGCTCGCGCCGCGCTCCGCCTGTGCCTCGTGGCGGCCGCGGTGGCGAGCGCCGGCCCTGCGCGCGCCGAGGACGCCTGGGTGCGCGGCGCGGCGCTGAACCTGCGCGCCGGGCCGGGGCCCGAGCACGCCGTGCTCGCCGCCGTGCCGCCGGGCGAGCGGCTCGACGTGCTCGAGTCGAAGGGCGAGTGGATGCGGGTGCGGCGCAGCGACGGGACGTCGGGCTGGATTGCGCGGACGTACCTCGTGCAGGACGCGCCGCCCGCGGCGCGCATCGCCGAGCTCGAGGCGCAGGTCGCACAGCTCGAGCAGCAGCTCGACGGCGCCGCGCGCGACGCCGAGTCGGCGCGCCGCGACGGTGAGGAGCGCGCGGCGGAGAACGCCGCGCACGCGGATCAGATGGCGCGCGTACGCCGCGAGAACGACACGCTGCGCGCCGGTGCGCGCTGGCCCGAGTGGATCACGGGCGCGCTGATCCTCTCGACTGGCATCGCGCTCGGCGCCGCGGTGCGCGGCGTGAGCGGGCGCCGGCGCCAGAGCCGGCTGCGGCTGTAGCCGTCGGGCGGCGGCACGGCGACCGGCATGGACGAGCGGGATTCGGGCGGCGCGGCCACGGGCCTCGCGGCACTCGGCACCGGGGGCCGCGGCGACCGCCTCGATTTCCGGCTCGTGCTGCGTCTGCTGCTGCGCTGCGTGCAGCTGCTGCGGCCCGTGCGGCGCCACGTGGCGGCGCTCTTCGCCATCCTCGTCGGGTTCGCCGGTCTGCTGCTGCCGCTCGGCGTGCTGCTGTTCGATTCGTTCTGGACGCGCGCCCTCCAGGGCGAGCCGCTGCTCTCGCTCGAGGCGACGCTCCTCGGGCTCGACCCCGCCGCGACGGTCTCCGTCGACGCGCTCACGCCCGCGCTCCGGCGCGCGGTGCTGCTGCGCACCGTGCTGCTCGGCGGCGTGTGCGCGCTGGTCGTGACCCCCGTGGTGATGGCGCTCTACTACTACCAGGTCTGGATCCTGCAGCGCGTGAACCAGCACCTGCGCGTCTCGCTGCTCGAGCGGCTCCAGGCCCTCTCGCTGCGCTTCCACGCCGAGAGCCGCGTGGGCGACGCGATCTACCGCATGGTCCAGGACAGCGCGATGGTCACCCAGCTGATCGAAGTGCTGTTCCTGACGCCGATGTACACGGCCACGCGTTACGTCTTCAGTGTGGGGGTGGTGGCGATCTTCGACCCGTGGCTGGCGCTCTTCCTGGCGGGCCTGCTGCCGCCCTTCCTCGCGCTCGGGCTCTGGGTGTCGCGGCGCCTGCGCGTCCGCTTCCGCCGCGCGCGCGAGGCGACGAGCGCGCTTACCTCCAGCATCCAGGAGACCCTGGCCGGCATCCGCGTCGTGAAGGCCTACGGCGCCGAGGCCGCCGAGCAGCGGCGCTTCGAGGCGGCGAGCCGCGCCGCGTTCGACGCGGCGTTCGAGGCGCGCAGTCTCTTCGCCGCGTTCGCCGTCGTGCTGTTCCAGCTGGTGGGCGTGGCCGTCGCCCTCGCGGGTGCGTTCGCCGCGCTGCGCACCCGCGCCGGGGACGGCATCGCGCTCGCGGCGCTCGGCTTCACGGTGTGGAACCTGGGCCTGTTCAACTACGCGAAGACGCGCTTCGGCGACGGCGCCGGGCAGCTGCGCTCGCTCTTCCGGACGTGGGGCCGCACCCAGGACGTCGCGATCGGGCTCGACCGCGTGTTCGAGGTGCTCGACCTCGAGCCCGAGGTGCGCGACGCGCCCGACGCGGTGGAGCTGCCGCGCCCGCGCCACGCGGTCCGGTTCCGCAACGTCGCGTTCCGCTACGAGCAGGCGCGCCCGGCGCTCGAGGCGATCGACTTCGAGGCGCGCGTCGGCACCGTCGTCGCCATCGTCGGGCCCACGGGCTCCGGAAAGACGACGCTGATGTCCCTGCTCCTGCGGCTCTTCGAGCCGGACCGCGGCGCCGTCGAGGTCGACGGGCTCGACCTGCGGCGCGTGCGCGTCGAGAGCCTGCGGCACCACGTGGCGGTCGCGCTCCAGGAGAACCTGCTCTTCGGCACGACGATCCGGGAGAACATCCGCTACGCCGTCCCGGGGGCGTCCGACGCCGCGGTGCGCGAGGCGGCGCGAGTCGCCTGCGCCGACGAGTTCATCGAGCGACAGCCCGACGGCTACGACACGGCGCTCGGGGAGCGCGGCACGAAGCTCTCGACCGGGCAGCGCCAGCGCCTCTCGATTGCGCGGGCCGTGCTGAAGAACCCGGCCATCCTCGTGCTCGACGAGCCGACCGCCTCACTCGACGCGGAGACGGAGCTGCGCGTGCTCGAGAACCTGGCGGCCTGGGGCCGCGGCCGGCTCGTCTTCCTGATCACGCACCGGCTCTCGACGGTGCGCCGCGCCGATTGGATCGTCGTCCTCCAGGAGGGGCGCCTCGTCGAGTACGGCAGCCCCGCGGAGCTGCTCGCGCGCGAGGGCAGTCGCTACCGCGCGCTCGCCCTGCGCGAGGCCGACGCGCCCGAAGGCGCGCGCGCGGCGGCGGCCGGGGGCGCGGCGTGAGGGCGCCGCTCGAAGAGCGCGGCGAG
>DATAGA010000009.1:0-3802 GCA_036257215.1 Myxococcota bacterium | reverse complement strand
ACGCGCGTCGCGGCGATCGGGACCGGCGTCTCGAGCAGCGCGTGGAGCAGCGCCGCGAGCTGCGCCTCCGCGCGGCCGGGGCCGAACGGGTCGTCGGGCTGCTCGAGCTCCGGCACGCAGTCGAACGCCACCGGACTGGGGAACACCGTCGACTCCGGCGGCTCGTCCTGGTTGAAGAGCGCGACGACCTCGGCCTCGAGCGCCCGCACGCCGGCGCGTCCGACGCCGGAGGCGGACTCGAGGCTCGTTCCGTGCACGCGGGCGAGGCCGAAGTGGCGCTCGAGCGGCGCGAGGACGAGCGCCCACGCGAGCGCCGGGCCCGGCGGGCTCACGACGAGCGGACGGCGCAGCCGCTCGGGCGGCGGCGCGAGGTCTGCCGCGACGACCGGCACCTCCGCCACGCCGGCCATCGCGCCCGAGAGGTCCAGACAGGGCGCCTCGGCCTCGAGCGCGCGCTTCACCCACGGCGCGGCGCTGTCGGCGGGGAGACACAGGAACGCGACGTCCATGCCGCGCAGCGGCACGTCGCCGGTCAGCACCGGCAGCGTCTCGCCGCGGAAGTCGACCTCTTCGCCGAGCGACGCGTCGGTCGCGACGGGCACGAGCTCGGCGACCGGGAAGGCGCGCTCCTCGAGCACCGCGATCACGTCCGAGCCGAGCGTCCCCGTCGCGCCGATCACGGCCACGCGGCGCCCGCGCCGCGTCGGCACGGCCGCTAGCCCCGGAGACCGCCGGCGAAGCCGGCGGGACGGCGGCTATCCGGGTCCGGCGAGTACCGGGTGCGACGACGAGTCATGGGTCGCACCGCTAGCCCTTGCCGAGCGCGGCGAGCACGCGCTCGCCCATCGCGCGGCAGCCGACGGTCGGACGCTTCTCCCCGGGGAGCAGCAGATCGCGCGTGCGCGCGCCGTCGGCGAGGACGCTCGTCACCGCGGCGCGCACGTCGCGCGCCGCGTCCGGCGCGTCGAGCGAGTGCTCGAACAGCATCGCGACGGAGAGGATCGCTGCGAGCGGGTTGGCCGCGTCCTGCCCGGCGATGTCCGGCGCCGAGCCGTGGACCGGCTCGTAGAGCCCGAGGCCGCCCTCGCCGAGGCTCGCGGAGGGCAGCATCCCGAGCGAGCCGGTGATCATGGCCGCCTCGTCGGAGAGGATGTCGCCGAACATGTTCTCGGTGAGGATGACGTCGAAGCGGCGCGGGTCGCGCACGAGCAGCATCGCGCACGAGTCGACGAGCTGGTGGGCGAGCTCCACGTCGGGGTACTCCTTCCCCACCTCGTCCACCACCTGCACCCAGAGCTGCGACACCTCGAGCACGTTCGCCTTGTGCACGTGCGTCACGTGACGGCGGCGGCGCCGCGCTGCGTCGAACGCGACGCGCGCGATCCGAGCGACCTCGACCTCGTCGTAGACGAGCGTGTTGCGCGCCTCGCGGCGGCCGTCGACCAGCGCGCGGCCGCGCGGTTCGCCGAAGTAGAGCCCGCCGGTGAGCTCGCGCACGACGAGCAGGTCGATGCCCTCGACCACGTCGGGTCGCAGCGTGGACGCGTCCGCCAGCGCGGGGAAGACGGACGCCGGGCGCAGGTTCGCGAAGAGGCCCAGCTCCTTGCGGATGCGCAGCAGGCCCTTCTCGGGCCGCACGTCGACGGGCATCGCGTCCCAGGCCGGGCCGCCGACCGCGCCGAGCAGCACGGCGCGCGCCTTGTGGGCGCGCTCGAGCTCGACGTCGGCGAGCGGCGTCCCGCGCGTGTCGATGGACGCGCCGCCGATGAGCCCCTCCTCGAGCTCGAGGCGCAGCCCGTGGCTCGCGGCGGCCGCCGCGAGCACCCGGGCCGCCTGCTCGGTCACCTCCGGGCCGATGCCGTCGCCCGGCAGCACGAGGATGTGCTCGGCCACTAGATCCCCTTCGGCTCGTCGACGGCGCGCGAGCGCTTGTGCCACTCGAGCTTGTTCAGCGCGTGGACGTACGCGCGCGCGCTCGCGACGATGATGTCGGTGTGGGCGCCGTGACCGATCACGCGCCGGCCGTCCTCCGTCACGGTCACGGTCACTTCGCCCTGCGCGTCCATGCCGCCCGTGATCGCCTTCACCTGGTACTGGAGCAGCTCGCTCTTGGTGTCCGTGAGCTCGACGATGGCCTTGAAGACGGCGTCGACCGGCCCGTCGCCCTGCGCGGTCGCCTTGCGCGAGGCGCCCCCGATCCTCATCTCGACGGTCGCGGTCGGCACCGCGAACGTGCCGGACTGGACGACCAGGTCCACGAGCTCGAGCCGCTCGCCCTCGCCGCCGCCCGACTGCGCGATGAGCGCGTGCAGGTCCTCGTTGTAGACGACCTTCTTCTTGTCGGCGAGGTCCTTGAAGCGGCGGAAGGCGTCCTCGATCTCCTCGCCGGCGAGCTCGATCCCGAGCTCCTTCAGCCGCTCGCGGAACGCGTGCCGGCCCGAGTGTTTGCCCAGCACGAGCTCGCTCGAGGCTCGCCCGATCGACTGGGGCGTCATGATCTCGTACGTGATCGCGGCCTTGAGGACGCCGTCCTGGTGGATGCCGGCCTCATGGGCGAACGCGTTGTCGCCGACGATCGCCTTGTTCGGCTGCACCGGCACGCCGATGATCGAGGAGAGCAGCCGGCTCGTCGGGTAGATCTCGGCCGTGCGGATGCCCGTGTCGAGCCCGCCGAAGACCTCCCTGCGCACCTTGAGCGCCATCACCACCTCTTCCATGGCGGTGTTGCCGGCGCGCTCGCCGATGCCGTTCACCGTGCACTCGACCTGGCGCGCGCCCGCCTGGATCGCCGCGAGGCTGTTCGCGACGGCGAGGCCTAGGTCGTTGTGGCAGTGGAGGCTGAAGATGACGCCGTCGGCCCCCGGCACGTGGGCCTTCAGGTACCGGATCAGCTCGTAGTACTCGACCGGGGTCGTGTAGCCGACCGTGTCGGGCACGTTCAGCGTCGTGGCCCCGGCCTTGACGGCCGCGCCGAACACCTGCACGAGGTAGTCCCAGTCGGTCCGGGTGGCGTCCTCGGCCGAGAACTCGACGTCGTCCGCGTAGCCGCGCGCCTGGCGCACGGCGCGGTCCACCTCTTCCAGCACCTGCTCGCGCCCCATGCGCAGCTTGTGCTTCAGGTGGATGTCGCTCGTCGCGATGAACGTGTGGATGCGCGGCCGGCGGCAGCGCTCGAGCGCGCGGCCGGCGCGCTCGATGTCCGCGGGCGACGTCCGCGCGAGCCCGGCCACGGTAGCCGTCTGCAGCTCCGCGGCGATCGCGCGCACCGACTCGTAGTCGCCCTCGCTCGCGATCGGGAAGCCGGCCTCGATCACATCCACCCCGAGCCGCTCGAGCTGGCGCGCGAGGGTCAGCTTCTCGGAGAGGTTCATGCTGCAGCCAGGCGACTGCTCGCCGTCGCGCAGCGTCGTGTCGAAGATGCGGATCCGCTTGTCGTCGCTCATCGCGCTGCTCCGTGGCCCGGCTCGCCGTGGGGCGGCGCGGCCGGTGCGAGCTCCTCGAAGCCGCGCCCCGTGCGCCAGCGCCACCACCACTCGATGGGGCCCGACGCGAGGAACGCGAGGCCGAACAGGAAGAAGGTGACGCTCGGCTTCGAGAGCATCACCGCGAAGGCGATCACCATGAGGACCGTCGCGCGGTAGCGCCCGCGCACGCGCAGCTCCTTGAAGCTGCGGTACGGGATCGGGCTCACCATGAGGAGCCCGAGCGCCGCGATGCCGAGGCCGACGAGCGCGGCTGGGGGATCCATCGGGAAGCCGCTCTCGCGCAGGAAGCCGGCGAACCAGACGCTCGAGATCACCAT
>DATAGA010000631.1:0-2278 GCA_036257215.1 Myxococcota bacterium | reverse complement strand
GCGGCGGCACGGTGATCGTGTGGGACCGCGGGACGTGGAAGGCGATCGGAGACCCGCACGAGGGGCTGGAAGAAGGGAAGCTCGACTTCGAGCTCTTCGGCGAGAAGCTGCGCGGGCGCTGGCATTTCGTGCGGCTGCGCCCGCGCCCGCAGGAGCGCGGCCGCACGAGCTGGCTCCTGATCAAGGGGCGCGACGCCGCGGCGCGCCCAGCCACGGCGGGAGCTGTCGTCTCGACGGAGCCGCAGAGCGTCCTCACCGGACGCGTGCTCGAGGAGGTCGCCCGCGACGCGGACCGCGTCTGGTCGAGCCGCACCGGCGAGCGCGGCGGCCCGCGCGTGGCGGCGCCCGGAGACCCCTCGGCGCTCGCCGGCGCGGCTCGCGCGCCGCTCCCGCGGCGGGCGGAGCCGCAGCTCGCCACGCTCGTAAAGGAGGCACCCGACGGCCCGGAGTGGCTCCACGAGATCAAGCTCGACGGCTACCGCCTGCTCGGCACGGTCCAGAAGGGCTCGGCGCGGCTCGTCTCGCGCAACGGACACGACTGGAGCGACCGCTTCCCGGACCTCGTCGCGGCGCTGCGCGCGCTCCCCGCGCGCGAGGCGATCGTCGACGGCGAGGCGGTGGTGTTCGACGCGAAGGGGCGCAGCCAGTTCCAGGCGCTCCAGGCCGCTCTCGCGAGCGGGCGTGCGAGGAACGGGATCCAGCTCGTCCTCTTCGACTGCCTCCACCTGGATGGCTGGGACGTGCGCGGCGCGCCGCTCAGCGCGCGCAAGCAGCTGCTGCGCGCGCTCCTCGCGCGCAGCTCGGGTGGGGCCCTCCACTTCAGCGACCACGTCGTCGGGCGCGGCCCGGACGTCCACGCGGAAGCGTGCGCGAGCGGCGTCGAGGGCATCGTCTCGAAGCGGGTGGACGCGCCCTACCGCGCGGGCCGCACGCGCGACTGGCGCAAGGTGAAGTGCCACAAACGCCAGGAGTTCGTGATCGTTGGCTGGAGCGAGCCGGCGGGGACGCGGGTCGGGCTCGGCGCGCTCCTTCTCGGCGCGCACGATGCGGAAGGGCGCCTGCGCTACTGCGGCAAGGTCGGGACGGGCTTCGCCGACGCGACGTTGTCGTCGCTCCGGGCGCGGCTCGAGTCGCTCGCGCAGCCCCGCTCCGCGGTGGTCGACCCGCCCCGCGCGCGCGGCCTCCACTGGGTGAGGCCCGAGCTCGTCGCGGAGGTCTCGTTCACGGAGTGGACGCGCGACGGCCGCGTACGCCATCCGGTGTTCCAGGGGCTACGCGAGGACAAGCCCGCGCGCGACGTGCGCATCGAGACCGAGGAGCGGTCGGATGGACGCCGGACGAGGGACTCAGCCGAGGCGCCGCCCGACGGCGCGGATGCGGCACCGGCGGACGCGACGTCGGCCGGCGAAACGTCGACCGAGAAGTCCGCACGCGGGGGCGCGGGCCGCCGAGCCGGCCGCGGCGGCCGCACGGCGCGCGGTTCCGCCGAGCCGGCGTCGCTCGCCGGTGTACGTCTCTCGCACCCCGACCGCGTCTACTACCCCGACCTCGGGATCACCAAGCGCGAGCTCGCCGAGTACTACGAGACGGTATCGGAGCGCGCGCTCCCCGGGCTCGCGCGCCGGCCGCTCACCCTGCTGCGCTGCCCGGAGGGCATCGAGGGAGAGGTCTTCTACCAGAAGCACGCCAACGCGAGCGTGCCGGCCGCGGTCCAGCGCGTGCGCGTGCGCGGCGACCGCCAGCCCTACGCGATGGTCACCGACCTCGCGTCGCTGATCTCGCTCGTCCAGATCGGCGTGCTCGAGCTCCACGTGTGGGGGGCGCGCGCCGACAAGCTCGACCGCCCGGACATCGTCGTCTTCGACCTCGACCCCGACGCGGCGGTCCCCTGGTCGCGCGTCGTGGAGACGGCCCGCGCGCTGCGCGCGTACCTCGACGACCTCGGCGTCGTCGCGTTCCCACGCGTGACGGGCGGGAAGGGCGTCCACCTCGTCGTCCCGATCGAACGGCGCTCGACGTGGGACGCCGTCCGCGGCTTCTCGCGCGGAGTCGCCCTCGAGCTCGTGCGCCTCGCGCCGAAGCTCTTCACGGCCAACATGTCGAAGGCCGGCCGCGCCGGGAAGATCTACATCGACTGGGTGCGCAACACCGTCGAGGCCACGGCGATCGCCTCGTACTCCCCCCGCGCCCGCCCCGGCGCCCCTGTCGCCCTCCCGCTCTCCTGGGACGAGCTCGAGTCCCTCGACGGCCCGCTGCGCGAGAGCATCCGCCAGGCCCC
>DATAGA010000619.1:0-2370 GCA_036257215.1 Myxococcota bacterium | reverse complement strand
GCCGAGCGCTCCCTCGAAGCCGCGCGGCGTCCGACGGCGCGAGCGGCGCTCGCGATCGACGCGCCGCTCGCGGCCGCGCTCGACCCGACCTTCCCGCACGGCCCGGTCCTCCTCGTCGAGCTCGCGGGCGATGCGGGCGCGGTGGAGCGCGACGCGCGCTGGCTCGCGGACGCGCTCGGCGCGGCGCCGGCACCGGCGGGCGCGCTCGAGCGCGCGCGCGAGCTTCTCGGCGGCGCGACACCGCACGGCGTCGCACTGGCCGACGTGCTGGTCCGCGTCGCCGTCGTCGCGACCCGGGCCGCCACGGCCGCCGAAGCGCTGCGCGCAGCCGGCGCCGACGTCGTGGCACAGCCGGCGCGCGGGCTGGTCCACGCGCGCCTCGCCCTCGCCGAGGACGACGCTTCCGCGACGTCGGCCGGAGACGGCGCCGCGAGCGGGCGCGCCGCAGCCCTCGTCGAGGCGGCGCGGGCCGCCGCGGCCGCCGGCTCGGGCACGCTGCGCGTCGAGGTGGCGCCCCTCGCGCTGCGGCGCCGGCTCGACGTGTTCGGCGACCCCGGGCCGCGGCTCGCGCTGCTGCGCCGTCTCAAGGCCGCGTTCGACCCCGGCGGCCTCTTGAACCCCGGCCGTTTCGCGGGCGGACTGTGACGGCGCCGCCGAACGCGGGCACCGGCGAAGGCGCGCCGGCGGGCGAGGTCCGCGCCGCGGCCGCGGGTGCCGCCCCCGGCGGGCCGCTCGCGGCCCTCTACCCGGGCACCCTCGACTGCGTCCACTGCGGGCTGTGCCTCCCCGCGTGCCCCACCTACCGCGTCACCGGGCGCGAGACGTCCTCGCCGCGCGGGCGGGTCGCGCTCATGCGCGGCGTCGCCGAGGGCCGGCTCGCGCTCGACGCGCTCGCCGAGGAGGCGTACCTCTGCCTCGGCTGCCGCGCGTGCGAGACGGCCTGTCCGTCGGGCGTTCGGTTCGGAGCGCTGCTCGAGGAGACGCGCGCCGCCGTCGAGCGCGCGGGGCTCCGGAGCGGCGTCGCGAAGCGGATCGAGACCTTCGCGCTCGGCGCCGTGATCCCGAAGCCGCGGCGCCTGCGCCTCGCGGTCGACCTCGTCGCGCTCGCGCAGCGGCTGCGGCTCGACCGCCTCGCGCGCGCGCTGCTGCCGGCGCGGGTCGCGCGCCTCGTCGCGCTCGCGCCCGCGGTGCCCCCGCGCGCCGAGCGCGCGCGCCTCCCGGCGCGCATCGCGCCGCTCGCCCCGATGCGCGGGCGCGTCGCCCTGTTCGAGGGCTGCATCATGCCCGAGCTCTTCGGCGCGGTGAATGCGGCGACGGCGCGCGTCCTCGCGCGCGAGGGCTTCGAGGTCGTGGTGCCCCGCGGCCAGGGCTGCTGCGGCGCCCTCCAGGCGCACGCCGGGAACCCCGCCGCCGCGCGCGACCTCGCGGCGGCCAACGTGGCCGCGTTCGCGCAGGGCGAGGTCGACGCGGTCGTCGTGAACTCGGCGGGCTGCGGCGCGGCGCTGCGCGAGGCCGGCGACTGGCTCGGGCCCGCCGGCGCGGGCCTCGCGGCGCGCGTGCGCGACGTGTGCGAATTCCTCGACGACGTCGGCCTGCGCGGCGCCTACGGACCGGTGCGCGGGACTCTCTGCTACGACGACCCGTGTCACCTGATCCACGGGCAGCGCGTCGACGCGGCGCCGCGCCGGCTGCTCGCCCGGATTCCAGAGCTCCGGCTCGTGCCGCACGCCGATCCCGGCAGCTGCTGCGGCGCCGCGGGGATCTACAACCTCACCCACGCCGCCATGTCGAACGCGATCCTCGATCGAAAGCTCGACGCCCTCGCCGCGGCGGACCCGGACTGGATCGCGACCGGCAACCCGGGCTGCATCCTCCAGCTGCGTTCTGGCGTCGCCGCGCGCGGCCTGCGCGCGTCGGTCGTCCATCCGGTCGAGCTGCTCGACCGCGCGGCCGCGGCTGCCGACGCCGATCGGCTCTCCGAGCAGAGCTGACCGCAGCTCACTCGTACAGGAACGCGTCCGGGGTCGGGCGGGGCATGCGGATGCGCGGGAAGGCGCCGAGCGCGAGGTCCTGCAGCGAGCCCTGCACGACGAGCTCGACCGGCAGGATCGACTCGCGCTTGCGCACGAGGCCGTAGCGCTCGCGCATCCCGAGGAAGGTGTAGCTCGAGCGCGCCTCGGGGCTCGGATGCGCCTGGCCCGCGAGCCCAAGCCGGGCGCGCTCGAAGAAGAGGTCGCGGTCGGCGTCGAACTCGATCGGGTAGTCGCGGTCCGTGCGCGCGTTGCGCAGCGACGCCTCCTCGAGCGCCGCGACGAGGCGCGCGACGCGCGCCTCCGAGACGTGCTCACGCCGGCGCACCGGCTCGTCGCG
>DATAGA010000615.1:0-3035 GCA_036257215.1 Myxococcota bacterium | reverse complement strand
GCCGCCGAGCTCGGCAAGGCGGTGCGGGGCTTCTCGGACGCCGCACTTGCGCGGCTCGCGGGCCACCCGTTCCCGGGCAACGTGCGCGAGCTCGAGAACCTCGTGGAGCGGGCGGTGGCGCTGTGCACCTCGGAGACGATCGGGCCCGAGAGCCTGCCGCCCTCCGTGCTCGAGCCCGCCTCGAAGGCGGCGGCGCCTAAGCTCCCGCTCGAGGGAGCGAACCTCGACTCGCTCGTGAGCGAGTTCGAGCGCGGCCTGCTCGAGGAGGCGCTGCGCCAGACCCGCGGCGTGAAGAAGCGCGCGGCCGCGCTCCTCGGGATCTCGTTCCGCTCGTTCCGCTACCGGCTCGAGAAGCTCGGGATGGACGAGCCGACGACCGAGGAGTAGCCCGGCCGGGGCGCGCGCATGGAGGGGCGACGGGCCGCGCGCTCGGGGATCCAGGCCGAGGTCCTGACGAGCCTCGGCCTCGTGATGGTGCTCTCGAGCGCGGTGCTCGCAGCGATGCTCGTCGCGCACCACGAGCGCACGCTGCGCGAGCTCGTCGGGCGCGCGCTCGTCGCGGAGGCCCGCGCCCACACGCCCGCCCTCCAGGGGTTCGTCCCCGGGACGCGCTGGTGGACGGTGCGCGCCGACGGGCGCGTCGAGCCCCGCAGTCCGCTGGCCGGCGCGATCGACACCGAGTCGCGCGCGCTCGCCGACGACGCGCGCGCCCACGGCGAGCCGCGCCTGCGCCCCGGCGCGCTCTGGGAGGAGATCCGGATCGGCGTCCCGCTCGACGCGACGGGCGCCGTCGCGGTCGCCGCGCTCCCGCGCGAGGCGTCGGTGCGACTGCGTGCGGCGGCGCTCGGCGTCGTCGGCGGCGTCGTGGCCGTGAACGTCGCGATCTTCGCCGCGCTCGGCGCGTTCGTGCTGCGGCGGCGCGTGGTGAGCCCGCTCCAACGGCTCGCCGCCGTCGCGCGCGCGCTCGCCGCCGGCGATGCCGGCGCGCGCGCGCCGGTGGAGGGGACGGCCGAGACCGCCGCGCTCGCGCGCGCGATGAACGAGATGAGCGAGTCGCTCGAGCAGCGCACCCTCGCGCTCGAGAAGGCGGTGGTCGAGCTGCGCGAGGCGAACGCCGACCTGCGCCGTGCGCGCCACGGCCTCGCGCGCGCCGAGCGCCTCGCCGCGGTCGGGCGCCTCGCCGCGGGCGTTGCCCACGAGATCGGGAACCCGATCGGCGCGATCCTCGCGCTGGTCGACCTCGCCGCGCGCGACCCCGGGCTCGGCGAGGACGCGCGCGGGCATCTCGCGCGCGCTTCGCGCGAGGGGACGCGGGTGCGGGAGATCCTGCGCCAGCTGCTCGACTTCTCGCGCCCGCCGCGCGCGTCCGCGGGCCCGGTCGATCTCGCCGCGGTGGCGCAGGAGGTACTGGCGCTCGTAGCCGCGCAGCAGCGCTACCGGAGGGTCGCCTTCCGCGTCGTCGCGGCGCCCGGCACGCCGACCGCGCGCGGCGACGCGTCGGCCGTGACGCAGATCCTGCTCAACCTCGTCCTCAACGCCGGCGACGCCTGCGCCGACCGCGAGGCGCCCCGCGTCGAGCTGCACGTGCGCGCCGCGGTGGCGGCCCGGCGCGCGGGCGACCCGCCCGACGCGCCGCCGCCGCCGCGGCGGCGCGCGGACGCCGTCGAGTGCGTCGTGGCCGACGACGGCGCGGGCATCGACCCCGCGGATCGCGAGCGCATCTTCGACCCGTTCTTCACGACGAAGCCGCCCGGCGAGGGGACGGGGCTCGGGCTGCCGAACGCGGCGCTGCTGGCCGAGGAGCAGGGCGGGGCGCTCGAGCTGGTCGAGCCGCCCGCCGGCTTTCGCACGGCGCTCTCGCTGCGGCTTCCCCTGTTCGAGCCGGCGTCGGGTGACGCGTCGGCGCGCGGCGTCGGGGGGCGCGCCGGCGCTGCGCAGGGCGCTGCGGGGTACGCAAGCGATTTCGCAGCGCCGGCGCCGGACTCGAAGCCCGGGCCCGGTCAAAGCTCAAGCGGTCCGGCGGGTTAGCCGATCCGGAGCCGTGGCATGGCGCTTGCTCCGCACGCGCCCCGGGGAGACACGCATGCGGCCGGCCCGAGCCCGTAACGGGTTCACGATGATCGAGGTCATGGTCGTGTCGGGGATCGTCGCGGCGGTGGCGGCGATCGCCGTACCGGCGTGGCGCGCCGTGCAGGCCAACAACCGGCTGCGCGACGCCGCGGGCGACGTCGCCGACACGCTCGCCGTCGCGCGCGCGCGCGCCATCTCGAGCGGGAACAACTTCGTCGTCTACTTCAACACGGGCCTCGGCGGCGGCACCGACGTGTGCGGCAACGCGCTCGAGGACAGGAACGGGAACCCGGTTCCGATCCTGATCCTCGACGACGGCCCGCCGGGCGGCGCGAACGCGAACTGCTGCATCGACGCGGGCGAGCCCGTCGAGACGCGGCCCGGCGCCCTCGGCGTGCAGTGGGGCGTCGACTTCGCGGCGAACCCGGCGCCGGGCGACCCGGACCCCACCGCCTCGTTCGCGAGCGGCACCACCTTCGTCGACCCCGCCGGCGCGCAGACCGAGCGCGTCGCCTTCCGCCCGGACGGCATTCCGGCCGGCTTCGACGACGGCGGCGGCGCCGGCGGCTGCACGCTCGGCACGACGGGCACGGGCAGCGGCGCGATCTACGTCAACAACGACCGGCGCGACATGGCCATCGTCCTGTCGCCGCTCGGGTCCGTGAGAGTGCATTCCTTCGAGCGATCGGGGGGCGCGTGGAACAACTGAATCGCAGCGGCGTCGAGCTCGCCGGGGCCAGGCGGCGCGGCGGCATGACGCTCGTCGAGGTCATGCTCGCCACCGTGCTGCTCGCCTTCGGGCTGCTCGCCATGCTGGCGCTGCAGATGCACGCGATGCGCGGTGGCCAGCGCGGACGCCACTACACCGAAGCGGCGCAGATCGCGCGGGACCAGATGGAGCTCATGCATCGCACGCCGTGGGCCGCGGCGACGGTGCAGCCGACGGCGTGGACCGCGCCCGTCAA
>DATAGA010000614.1:0-4899 GCA_036257215.1 Myxococcota bacterium | reverse complement strand
CGCCGGAAACGGGTCGACTGCCACGCGCCCGAGCGCGTCGCGACGGCGAGGAGGCGCCGGTCCGTGTCGGCTAGGCCGACGCGGCCGCGGGCGTCGGTCCAGAGCACGCGCTCGCCGCGCTCGAGGTCGACGCGCGTCTCGGCGCCCGCGAGGCCGTCGATGGCGACGAGCTCGCGGTCGAGCAGGATCACCTGGAGCACGTCGGCGAACGGGGTCTCGCCCGGGGCGCGCAGGCGCTGGCCCTCCACGGGCGACGCGGCGAGGGCGAGCGCCAGTGCGAGCCAGCCGCCGAGACGCCACCGCGTCATTGCGAGCGCCGCCGCGGCGGCAGGAGGTCCGTGGCGGTGCCGGCGCCGACCTCGGCGGCGAGTCCGATCGTTTCGGAGAGCGTCGGGTGCGGGTGGATCGTGAGGGCGATGTCGGTGGCGTCGGCGCCGAGCTCGAGCGCGAGCACCGTTTCCACGATGAGGTCGCCCGCGTGGGCGCCGACGATCCCCGCGCCGAGCAGGCGACCGCCGCCCGGCTCGAAGAGCAGCTTCGTGTGGCCGTCGGGCCGGCGCAGCCCGAGCGCGCGGCCGCTCGCGGACCAGGGGAACACGGCCTTCTCGTACGCGATTCCCTTCTCGCGCGCCTCCGCCTCGAGGAGACCCGCCCACGCGACCTCGGGGTCCGTGTACGCGACGTTCGGCACGGCGGCGGCGTCGAACTCCGCGGGCAGCCCGGCGATCACCTCCGCCGCGACCTTGCCCTGGTGCATCGCGCGGTGCGCGAGGAGCGGCGGCCCGCTGACGTCTCCGATGGCGAAGATGTGCGGCTGGCTCGTGCGCTGCTTGGCGTCGACGGTCAGGTAGCCGCGCTCGACGCGCAGCCCGGCGCGCTCGGCCGCGATCTCGTCGGCGCGGCCCGTGCGGCCGACGGCGATCAGCGCGCGGTCGAACGCCGCTTCGGCCGGCGCGCCCTGTCCTTCGAAGCGCGCGCGCAGGCCGTCGCGCTCCGCGCGCAGCTCGAGCAGCCGCGTGCCGCGCCAGATGGCCTCGCAGCGCGCCTCGAGCGCGGCCCGCACCGGGCGCACGAGGTCCGCGTCCACGCCTGTCAGGAGCTCCGGCAGCAGCTCGACGATCGAGACGCGCGAGCCGAGCGCCGCGAACACGGTCGCGAGCTCGAGACCGATCACGCCGCCGCCCACGACCAGGAGCCGCTCCGGCACGGCCTCGAGGTCGAGCGCGTCGGTGGACGTCCAGATGCGCGGGTCGTCCGGGATCCCGGGGAGCGCGATCGGCCGCGAGCCGACCGCGACGATCGCGTGGTCGAAGTCGACGGTCGTCGCGCCGCCGGGCGCCTCGACCCGCACGCGGTTCGCGGACTCGAAGCGAGCCGCGCCCTGGACCACGTGGACCTTGCGCTGGCGGGCGAGCGTGACGAGCCCGTCCGCGAGGCGCTTCACCACCGCCTGCTTGTGCGCTCGCAGCCGCGGCAGCTCGATGCGGGGCGCGCCGAACGCGACGCCGGCGCCGGCGAGCTCCTCGGTCTCGCGCACGACGGCCGCGACGTGGAGCAGCGCCTTGGACGGGATGCATCCGACGTGGAGGCAGACGCCCCCCAGCACCGGCTCGCGCTCGACGAGCACGACCCCGCGGCCGAGGTCGGCGGCGCGAAACGCGGCGGTGTAGCCGCCCGGGCCGGCGCCGAGGACGAGCACGTCGGCGCGCAGCCGCTCGCCGGCGCTCGGCGCGACGGGGCGCGGCGCGGGCCGCGCTCCGGCGGGACGTTCGGGCGAAGGCGCGCGCCGCTCGGCCGGCGCCTCCTCGGCCGGCCGGGCGCGCTCGGCGGCGGGCGGTGCGGCGTCGCGCGGCGCTGCCGCCGGCTCGGCGCTGCGCTGCGCGGCCACCGCTTGCGCGCCGCGCGCCGCGGCCGGGGACACCTCGAGCACGAGGATGGGAGCCCCCTCGCTCACCCGCGCGCCCTCCGAGACCGAGAGCTCGACGACGGTCCCCGCGGCGGGCGAGGGGATCTCCATCGACGCCTTGTCGCTCTCGAGCGTGATCAGCGACTGCTCCGCGGTCACGCGGTCGCCGGGCGCGACCAGGATCTCGATGACCTCGACGTCCTCGAAGTCACCGAGGGGCGGGACCCGGACCAGCAGCCGCTCGGGAGCCGCCACTAGGACTTCGACCCAGGAGTCATGTGGAGAGCTTCCTTTCCGATCCGGGATAGCCGCGGCCCGCGGCTTCGCCGCGGGTCTCGCGGCTAGAGGACCAGGAGCCGCAGGTCCGCGAGCAGCTCGGCCACGCGCGCAGTGAAGCGCGCGGCGTCCGCGCCGTCGATCACGCGGTGGTCGTACGAGAGCGAGAGCGGGAGCACGAGCCGCGGCGCGAACTCGCCGTCGCGCCAGACCGGGCGCCACTCCATCTTCGAGACGCCGAGGATCGCGACCTCCGGGTGGTTCACGATCGGTGTGAAGGCCGTGCCGCCGATGCCGCCGAGGCTCGAGATGCTGAAGCTCGCGCCCTGCATGTCCGCGGGCGAGAGCTTGCGATCGCGCGCCCGGGCCGAGAGGTCCTGCGCGGCGCGGGCGAGCTGGAAGACGCCGAGCCGATCGGCGTCGCGGATCACGGGCACGACGAGCCCGTGCTCCGTGTCGACGGCGATGCCGACGTGGTAGTAGCGCTTGAGGATCAGGTTCTCGCCCGTGCGGTCCAGCGAGGCGTTGAACTGCGGGTGCTCCTGGAGCGCCCGGCACACCGCCTTCACCACGAACGGCAGGAACGTGAGCTTCGTGCCCTGCCTCTCGGCCTCGTCGCGCTTCTCCTTGCGGAAACCCTCGAGCTCGGTGACGTCCGCCGAGTCGAACTGCGTGACGTGGGGAATCGTCACCCAGCTGCGGTGCAGGTTGGCGGCGGAGAGCTTGCGCACGCGGTTGAGCGGCTGCAGCTCGGTCGGGCCGAACTTCGCGAAGTCGATCTCGGGTGCGCGCGCCACGGCGACGCCCGCGATGGGGACGCCGCCCGGCGTGCCCTCCGCGAGCACGCTCTTCACGAACGCCTGGAGGTCCTCCTTCACGATCCGGCCCTTCGGCCCGCTCGGGTGGACGCGCGCGAGGTCCACGCCGAGCTCGCGCGCGAGGCGGCGCACCGAGGGGCTCGCGTGGGCGTGCGCCGGCGCGGGCTCGGCCGCTTCGAGGTCCTCGGGAGCGAACGCGTAGGAGGCGCGCAGCTCCGCGGGTCGGGCCGGCGCGGCGGCGGCCGCGACGGGCGCCGGCGGAGCCGCCGCGCGCTCGGCGCGGGCGGCCGGCGCTCGCTCCACGCGGGCCGCGCCCGCCGGCGCGCGCGCCTCCTGCGGCGGCCGCGGTACGGCCTCTTCGCGGCGAGGCGCCTCGGGAGCGGCGGCCGCGCCTTCGGCCACCTCGACGCGCGCGATGGGCGAGCCGGCGCTCACCTTGTCGCCCACGCGGACGAGGATCTCCTTCACGACCCCGGCGACCGGAGAGGGGATCTCCATCGTCGCCTTGTCGCTCTCGAGCGCGACCAGCGAGGTCTCGACCTCCACCCGGTCGCCCGGCGCGACGAGCAGCTCGATCACGTCGACGTCGTGGAAGTCGCCGATGTCGGGGACGAGGATCTCGCGCTCGGCCGCCACGGAGCTCTCCTACACCGTGCGCGGGTTCGGGCGGTCCGGGTCGACGCCGTACTTGTCGCGCGCCTCGCGCACGCGCCGGCGATCCACGAGCCCCTCGTCGGCGAGGCTCTGCAGCGCCGCCAGCACCACGAAGTGTCGGCTCACCTCGAAGAACTCGCGCAGCTTCGAGCGCAGGTCGGAGCGGCCGTAGCCGTTCGTTCCGAGCGTGTGGTAGCGGCGCGGGAGGAACGGGCGGATCTGCTCGGGCCAGGCGCGGATCCAGTCCGTCGCCGCCACGACGGGCCCCGGCGGGCGCGTCGCGAAGCACTGCTCGACGTAGCTCGCGCGCCGGGGCTCCTCGGGATGGAGCAGTGTCCAACGCTCGGCCTCCATTCCTTCGCGCGCGAGCTCGCTGAAGCTCGTCGCGCTCCAGACGTCCGCGGCGACGCCGAAGTCCTCGTGCAGGAGCTCCGCCGCGGCGATGACCTCGCGCAGGATCGTGCCGCCGCCCACGAGCTGGACGCGCGGGCCCTCGCGCTCGCCCTCGCGGAAGAGATAGAGGCCGCGCAGCACGCCCTCCTCGGCGCCGGCCGGGAGCGGCGGGTGCGCGTAGTTCTCGTTCGCGACGGTCACGTAGAAGTAGACGTCGTCCTGGGCCTCGAGCATGCGGCGCAGGCCGTCGCGCACGACCACGGCCAGCTCGCCCGCGAACGCCGGGTCGTAGGTGACGCAGTTCGGCACCGCCGAGGCGAAGACGACGCTGTGCCCGTCCTGGTGCTGCAGACCCTCGCCCGCGAGCGTCGTGCGCCCGGCCGTCCCGCCGATCAGGAAGCCGCGCGCGCGGCTGTCGCCGGCGGCCCAGAACAGGTCGCCGACGCGCTGGAAGCCGAACATCGAGTAGAAGAGGTAGAAGGGGACGAGCGGCAGCCCGTGGTTGCTGTAGGAGGTGCCCGCCGCGATCCAGGACGACGCCGCGCCCGCCTCGGTGATGCCCTCTTGCAGGATCTGGCCCTTCTTGTCCTCGCGGTAGTACATCACCTGGTGGGAGTCGACGGGCTCGTAGAGCTGGCCCTGCGAGGCGTAGATGCCGAGCTGGCGGAAGAGTCCGTCCATGCCGAACGTGCGCGCTTCGTCCGCCACGATCGGCACGATGCGCGCGCCGAGCTCGGGATCGCGCGTGAGCGCGGCGATCATGCGCACGAGCGCCATCGTGGTGGAGATGTCGCGGTCGCCCGTGCCCTTCAGGTGCGCCTCGAACGTCTCGAGCGCCGGTGCCGCGAGCCG
>DATAGA010000556.1:0-5804 GCA_036257215.1 Myxococcota bacterium | reverse complement strand
GGTCCGGAGGTGGACGCCGAGCTGCTCGAAGCCGGCAAAGCGCGCGCGGTCGACATGCTGCGGCGCGCCGCCACGCTCCAGGTCGCGCTCGCGGACGGCGCGCTGAGCGTGCGCGTCCTGAACGAGTCGGGCCACAAGCTGCCCACCGGCTACCCCGAAGGCAGGCGCATGTGGCTGCAGGTGCGCGCCTTCGACCAGAGCCGCCGCGTCGTCTTCGAGTCGGGCCGCTACGTGTTCGAGACCGCCACGCTCGTCGACGACCCCGCGCTCCACGTCTGGGAGGCGGTCCAGGGGCTCGACGAGGAGCTTGCCGCTCAGGTCGGCCTCCCGGCCGGGAAGAGCTTCCACCTCGTGCTCAACAACGTGGTGCTGAAGGACAACCGCATCCCGCCGCGGGGCTTCACGAACGCCGCGTTCGAGGCGTTCGACGGCGCGCCCGTCCCCGCGAGCTACGCCGACGGGCAGTACTGGGAGGACGTGAGCTACGCCGTCGGGCCGAACGCCGTCGCGGCGGAGGTGACGCTCTGGTACCAGACGGCGTCGCGCGAGTACGTCGAGTTCCTGCGCGACGAGGACCGCACCACCTCGAACGGGCCGCTGCTCTACGACCTGTGGGAGGCCCACGGCAAGTCGGAGCCGGTCGCGATGGCCCGCGCCACCGTCGAGGAGAAGGAGGGCTTCGCCGAGGCGTGCCGCAAGAGCGTCGCGAACGAGCAGAAGCGCTACCGCAAGGCCCACGAGAAGGAGTGGTCGCGCTGCTTCGAGGTGGAGGGAGAGGGGCGCAGCTGCGACGCCGCCGCGCGCGACCGAAAGCTCGCCGACGCGGGGGCCGCGCTGCGCGACGCCCTCGGCGGCGCGAAGGACGGGAAGTGTGCCGGCGCCAATGCGACCCCGGCGAGCCTCGGCCACGGCACGTCGTGCCCGGCACCGTGCGCGTCGATCACCCTGTTCGACGTCGGCGACCTCGCCGACTGCACGATCTGCCTCGCGGAGGAGCTCGACGGGGCCTCGCTCGAGGCCGCCTGGGGCGCCGCACCGCCCGCCGTTCCGAACACGACACCGCCCTCGGCCGAGGATTGCCAGGCGCACCTCGCGAAGGCGGCGTCCGGGCTCGCCGACGGGACGACCAAGGCGCTCGCCAAGTGCGAGAAGGCCAACGCAAAGGGCAAGAGCCCGCCCGTCGACTGCAGCGAGGACCCCGCGCTCGCGAAGGCCCGCGAGAAGGCGGGCCGCGAGATCGCGCGCTGCACGAGCTTCGCCGGGGTGGACGGCTGCGCCGAGGCGGGCAACGCGGAGGACGTCCTGGCCTGCCTGGTCGAGGCGCTCGACGCGCCCGCCACCGGCTACGTCGGAGCGAGCTACCCGTGATGCGCACCGCTTCTCTCGCGCGCGCCGCGCTTCTCGCCTCAGCCGCGGCCGCCGCCGCCGCGGCGCCGGGCGCGGCGCGGCCCACCTACTTCCAGGTCCTGACCGGAAAGTACGGCTTCGTCGAAGGGGACCGGCTCTACGCCTGCGGCGTGTGCCACTACCGCTGGGAGGGCACCGGCGCGCGCAACCCGTTCGGCAGCACCGTCGAGCAGGAGCTCTACAACGGCAAGCCCATCTCGGCCGCCATCGACGCCGCCGTACCGCTCGACCCCGACGAGGACGGCTTCACGAGCCTCGAAGAGCTGACCGTCCACGAGACGCTGCCGGGCTTCTCGTGCGACAACTTCTTCGAGTCGATCGACCCGCCGCCCGACTGGCACACGTTCATCACGCCGTTCGTCCCGTCGTGCCTCGAGCCGAAGGACATCCGCGCGAACCCCGTGCAGGTCGTGTTCCAGACCGACGCGCGCTCCACCGAGTCGCAGACGGTGACGATCTTCAACAACGGGAAGGACGACCCCATCGAGGTCACGTCCTATGTCCTCGGGTCCGGCGCGCACACCGCGCTCTCGCTCTCCGGGCCTCCCGCGCCCTTCACCCTAGAGGTCGGCGAGACCGCGGTGCTCGACGTGACGTTCGCGCCCACCGGCGCGGTCCTCGCCGAGACCACGATCGAGATCGACAGCGACGACCCCGACGAGGCGACGCTCCTCGTCGGGCTGACGGCGATCGGGCGCGTGCAGCCTCTGGCGCCTCCGGACGCGCGCTCCGCGTGCCTCGACGACCTCGACGCGGCCTCGCGCAGCTTCGCGAAGCACCACCTGAAGGAGTGGGCCCGCTGCCAGGGCGACGAGGTGGGCGGCTTCGTGTGCGACGCGGGGGCCCGGGACCGCAAGCTCCTCGGCGCGAGCGGCGACCTCCACGCGGCCGTCGGAGGCGAGAAGGACCGCCGCTGCGAGGGCGCCGACCTGACGCCCCGGCTGGTGGGCCACGAGGAGCGCTGCGGCGGCGGCTGCGACGCGATCGCGCTCTCCGACTTCACCGGCCTGGCCGACTGCCTCGCCTGCCGGCAGGAGGAGGCGACGAGCGAGATGCTCGCCGCCGCCGTGGGCGCCGCGCCGCCCGACCTGCCGCCCGTCGCGGGCAGCCGCGACGCCGCCAAGTGCGCGAGCAATCTGCTGAAGGGGATGCAGAAGGGGATCGCGAAGGCGCAGTCGCTGCTCGGGCGCTGCGAGCTCGAGAACACGACGGCGGCCGCGCCCGTCGAGTGCACGGAGGCGCTCGGGGCCGACCTCGAGGGCGTCCGAGCGGACGTCGACGCGAAGCTCGCGCGCTGCAAGGACACGACCGGGCTGGCCGGCTGTTACGTCGGGCCGGCGGGCACGTCGACCTGCCTCGGCGACGCCGCCGTCGCGATCGCGTCGGACCTCGTCGACGCGACCTTCGGCCTCGACGAGGAGTGAGCTCCCGCTCGGGCGCCGGCGGTCACGCGAGGCGCACCGGCAGCCGCGTCACGCCGCGGAAGACCGGGCTCGGGTGGAGCGGCAGCTCGCTGCTCCACGCGGGCTCCAGCGAGCGCGTCCGCGAGAGCAGCGCCGAGACCGCGACCCGCGCCTCGAGCCGCGCGAGGTTGGCGCCGAGGCAGTAGTGGCTGCCGAAGCCGAACGCGAGGTGCGGGTTCTTGGAGCGGGCGGGGTCGAACACGTCGGCCCGCTCGAAGACCGTCTCGTCGCGGTTCGCCGAGCCGAGCCAGCAGAGCACGTAGTCGTTCTCCGCGAGCTTCACGCCCTCGAGCTCGACGTCGCGCGTGGCGCGGCGCGGGTCGAACTGCACGGGCGACGCGAAGCGCAGCACCTCTTCGATCGCGCTCTCGAGCAGGGCGGGCTCGCGGCGCAGCCTCGCGGCGACGTCCGGGCGCGCCAGCAGCTCGAGGACGACGTTCTGGATCAGCGTCGTCGTGGTCTCGTTCCCGGCGACGAGGAGCAGGATCAGCATCTGGAGCATCTCTTCGTGCGAGAGGTGCGAGCCCTCGTGCTCCGCCTGCACGAGCCCCGTGAGCAGGTCCTCCTGCGGCCGGCGCGCGCGCTCCTCGGCCAGCGGCACGAAGTACGCGCGCATCTCGTCGAGCAGGCGACCCTGGCGCTGGAGGCGCTCCTGGTCGATGCCGCCGAAGAAGACGAGCCCGAGGCTCGCGATCGCCTCGTCGCTCCAACGCTTGAAGCGCGACCGGTCCTCGGCCGGGATGCCGATGATCTCGGCGATGACCGTGACGGGCAGCGGGTAGGTGAGCGCCTGCACGAGGTCGGCCTCGCCCGCTCCGAGCGCGGCATCGACGAGCTCGGCCGCGATCTGCTCCATGCGCGGCTCGAGCCGGCGCACGATGCGAGGCGTGAACGCCTTGTTCACGAGCCCGCGCAGCCGCGCGTGCTCCGCGCCGTCCGTGCCGAGCATGCTCGGCGGCGGCACGTCCGCTCCACCGTACTCGGCGAGCTGGTCCCGGAGCGTGAAGGAGTTCGAGAACGTCTGGTCGTCGCGCAGGATCGCCTGCACGTCGGCGTAGCGGAAGACGGACGCCACCCGGAGCGGCAGCCCCTCGTGCACGAACACGGGATGCTCGCGCCGGCCGCGGGCGTAGACCGGGTAGGGGTCGCGGCGCATCGCCGGGTCGAGCGGGTTGAAGGCGAAGTCGGACGCCATCGGGGCGGTCTCCGGCGGGCGGGCCGAGCGTAGCGCGTCAGCCGTGCGGCGCGCGGGCGGCGAAGAGGTCGAGCCACGGGAGCTCGCGGAAGAGCAGGATCAGCGCGAAGGCCGCGAGGTAGAGCGCCCGCGTCCGCGCGCGCCCTGCATCGGCCTGCGCGACCCCCATCGCGAGGAGCAGCCAGCCGAAGCCGGCGACGGGCGCGACGGCGTACGTGCCCGCGCAGAAGGCGAGCAGCACGCCGTCGCGCAGGGCTGCGGGGAGCCAGCCCGCCGGGAGCAGGAACGCGAGCGCGACGGCGCCCTCGAGCACGAGGGTCGCCGCAGTGAGGAGCCCGGCGGCGGCGCGCAGCGCGGACGTCTCCTCGAACGCCGCGCCCGGAGGCGGCGGTCCCCACGGCGCGGCGTCCAGGAAGGCGCGCGTGCGCTCGAGCTCCTCGTGGCCGCGGCCGAGCAGGACCCCGAGCGACTCGAAGCGGCCGTCGACGGCGAGCGAGTAGCGGAAGAACGTGCCGTCCGTGTAGTCGGGCGCGAGCAGCTTCTGCGCCGTCGCGAGCGCGAAGACGACGCCGACGAGGAGCCGAGCGGTGAGCGCCAGCCGCGCGGCGGCCCCGGGGTCCTCGGGCGCCCCGGCCGCGAAGGCGAGGCCGAGCGTCAGGCACCAGTACGCGAGCAGGTAGGCGTGGTTGTCCGAGAGCGGCCAGTCGAGCGCGACGCGCAAGGCCGCGAGCGCGGCGAGCGCGAGCCAGAGCCCGGCGCTCGTCGCGAGGCGGGTCGCGAGGAGGCCCGCCGTCGCGAGCAGCAGCACGCCCGCGCGCACCTCGTAGACGCCGACCGGCCCGAGCAGCAGCGAGACGAGCGTGAGCTGCGCCGCGAGGAGGGCGGGCACGCGGCGGCCGAGGCCGCCGAGCACGTCGGCCCGGCGCTCAGCGGCGCTCGCCGCTCGCATCGATCTCGAGCGAGCGCAGCAGGCGCGGCTCGCGAGCGAGGTCCGGACCGAAGCGCGTCTCCCAGGCTTCCACGCGGAGTGGTGCGCCCCCGTGCTCGGCCTGGCGCCGGAGCGCGAGCGCCAGCGCGTGCAAGCGCGCGTCCGTCGGGAGCGTGGCGGCGCGGTCCGCCTCGTCGGCGAGCGAGCGCGGGAGACGCAGCTCGGCTCCGCCGCGGAGCGCGCGCACCTCGCGCGCGTCGATCGTCGAGAACATGCCGAAGCCGCCGCCGAGCCACGGGCTCAGCGCGCAGCAGCGCACGAGCGCCGCGTGGCTCGCCGCCACGGCGAGCAGCAGGCCGAGCGGAAGCCAGGGCAGCGCTCGCGCAGCGACGGTGCCCGAGCGCCGCGTCGGTCCGGGCATGGGCGCCCTCCCGCCTCCCGTACGTACCACGCGCGCACGGCAGCGGGCAAACGGAGCGCGAGAGGTCGAGCTGCGGCTGCGGGACGGTTCGCGCTAGACAGCGCCGCGGCCGCCGTGCCACGCTGGACCTCCCATCGAATCGGAGATCGCGATGGCCGCCCCGTCCGCTGGCCCCCCCGACGACCTCGTCGCCGCCGACAGCGACATGCACGTGCTCGAGCCCCCGGACCTCTGGCAGCGCTACATCGCGCCCGAGTTCCGGCACGCCGCGCCGGTCGGGATGACCGAGCTGCGGCGCGACCTGCGCGTGAAGGTAAAGAGCCAGGTCCTGCTGAAGGCCGGGCCGGTGCGGCCGCTGAAGGAGCGCGGCGGCTCGGGCATCGGCTGGCG
>DATAGA010000529.1:0-4129 GCA_036257215.1 Myxococcota bacterium | reverse complement strand
CCGCGCGTGAGCCGCTCGTCCTCGAAGAGCGCCCGCTGCCGGAGCCGGGTCGCGGCGAGGTCCGGATCCGCGTGCACACCTGCGGCGTCTGCCACAGCGACCAGTTCGTGACCGAGGGGCTCTGGCCCGGGCTCGCGTTGCCGCGCGTTCCCGGGCACGAGGTCGCCGGCGTCGTCGACGCCGTGGGCGAAGGCGTGACGACGCTGCGGCCGGGCGAGCGCGTCGGCGTGGGCTGGCACGGCGGCCACGATGGCGTCTGCCGCGCCTGCCTCCAGGGCCACTTCATCCACTGCGAGAGTGGGCGGATCACCGGGGTCACGACCGACGGGGGCTACGCCGAGGCGATGGTCAGCCCCGCCGTCGCGGTCGCTCCGCTGCCCGACGCGCTCGGCTTCGCGGAGGCGGCGCCCCTCCTGTGCGCGGGGGTCACGACCTTCAACGCCCTCCGCAACTCGGGCGCGCGCTCGGGCGACCTCGTCGCCGTGCACGGTCTCGGCGGCCTGGGCCACCTCGGCGTGCAGTACGCCCGAGCCATGGGCTTCGAGGTGATCGCGATCGCGCGCGGCTCCGAGAAGGAGGCGTTCGCGCGCGAGCTCGGAGCGTCGCAGTACCTCGACGGCGAGCGCGAGGACGTCGCAGCCGCATTGACGCAGCGGGGCGGCGCGCGCGTCGTCCTCGCCACGGCGCCGAGCGCCGAGGCGATCTCGCGCCTCGTTCCGGGTCTCGGAATCGAGGGCTGCCTCCTGATCGTCGCCGCTCCGTTCGAGCCGATGCAGATCGGCGCGATCGACCTGATCGGGCGCAGCAGTCGCATCCAGGGCTGGGCCTCGGGAACCGCCGCCGACTCGACGGACGCGCTCGCCTTCGCCGCTCGAAACGGCGTGCGCCCGCTGATCGAACGCTTCGCGCTCGAGGACGCCCAGGCGGCGGTGGACCGCATGCTGAGCGGAAAGGCGCGCTTCCGCGCGGTCCTCGAAGTGCCCTAGGGCCGTGGTAGGCTGACTGCCTTTGCCGTGGAGGCCGCTTGACCCGCTCCGACCCCGCCGCGCTTCCCCGTCGTACCCGCGTCTACCAGAACCACCACTTCGACAGCACGCGCTGGGACTACCTCGCGAGCCGCCCCGACGACGTCGTGATCGCGACGTCGTACAAGGCGGGCACGACCTGGACCCAGTCCATCGTCGGGCACCTGATCTTCCAGAGCGAGCTCCCGGGCCCGCTCGCGGAGCTGTCGCCCTGGCTCGACATGCGGCTCTTCCCGCTCGAGCTCGTGCTGAACGGCCTCGCGGCCCAGAAGCACCGGCGCTTCATCAAGACGCACCTCCCGCTCGACGCCCTGCCCTGGGATCCCCACCGCAAGTTCCTCTACGTCGCGCGCGACGGCCGCGACGTGTTCATGTCGTTCTGGAACCACTACTCGAACTTCAACGACGAGGCGCTGCAGCTGTTCAACTCGATCCCGGGACGGGTCGGCGACGAGCTCCCGCCGGCTCCCGCGGACCTCCACGAGTGCTGGCGCGATTGGGTCACACGCGGCTGGTTCGAGGGCGAGACGGACGGGTGGCCGTGGTGGTCCCATCTCTACAACGTGCAGTCGTGGTGGGACTACCGGCACGTCCCGAACGTCCTGCTGCTGCACTACGCGGACCTGACCGAGGACACCGAGCGCGAGGCGCGTCGCATCGCGCGCTTCCTCGACATCGAGGTGCCCGAGGCGCTCTGGCCGGCGATCGTCGAGCGGGTGTCGTTCGCGTCGATGCAGAAGCAGCCGGACATCTATGCCCCCGGCGGCGGTCGCTTCTGGAAGGGCGGCGCCAGCACGTTCCTCCACAAGGGGACGAACGGGCGCTGGCGCGGCGTGCTGAGCGACGCCGAGCTCGCGCAGTACGACGCCGCGTGCGAGCGCTCGCTGACTCCCGAATGCCGCGCCTGGCTCGAGCACGGAGCGCGGGCGCTCTCCGCCGTGCGCTAGCCTCGCGCCGATGTCGGCGCCGCCCTTCCCCGGAGCCATCGGCATCTCGCATCTGCGCGTCTACGACTCGCCGGCCCCCGACGGGCTCCGCGGCGGGACGCCGCACGTGCACACCGTCTGCACCGAGGCGTACGTCGTCGTCGCGGGGCGCGGCGCGGTGCAGACGCTCGGCCCGCGCGGCTTCCGCGAGCTCCCACTCGAGCGAGGGGCGCTCGTCTGGTTCACGCCGGGCACGATCCACCGGCTCGTGAACGGCGACGGCGCGCTCGAGATCTTCGTGCTGATGCAGAACGCGGGGCTGCCGGAGGCGGGCGACATGGTGATCACCCTTGCGCCCGAGCTGCTCGACGACCCGGCCGCCTACGCCGCCGCTGCGACGCTGCCGGAGGGCGAGCGCACGAGCGCCGGGAGCGGCGCTGCGGCGCGCGCGCGCCGGGACCTCGGGGTCGAGGGCTTCCTGCGCCTGCGCGCCGCGCTCGAGCGCGAGGGGCCGGCGGCGCTCGAGCGCTTCTACCGCCAGGCGGCGCGTCTCGTGGCGCCGCGCGCGCCGGCGTGGCGCGAGCTCGTCGAGCGCGGGCCGGCGGCCGCCGTGCGCGCGACCGAGGCCCAGCTCGCCGCGCTCGCGAGCGGAGCGGCCGCGCACCTCGGCGACGCCTCGGTCCACGCGCTGCCGCCGCCCGCGGACGAGCGCCGCATGGGCTGCTGCGGGACGCTCGGCGTCTACGTCGGCGGCGCCGTCGCCCCGCTCTTCTCCGCGGCGCCAGCCTGACGAAGCGCGGACGCATGGCCGCCCCCGCGCCGCCGCTGCGCTTCGCCGTGATCGGCGTCGACCACCCGCACGTCTTCGGCCAGGTGGCGGCGCTCCTCGCGAACGGCGGCGAGCTCGTCGCGTTCCACGTCGCCGCGCCGGGCCAGGCTGACGGCTTCGCGCGCTTCTACCCGAACGCGAAGCGGGCGCACGACGAGCGCGAGATCCTGGAAGACTCCTCGATCCAGCTCGTCACGTCGGCGTCGATCCCGAGCGAGCGAGCGCCCCTCGGCGTGCGCGTGATGCGGCACGGGAAGGACTTCCTCGTCGACAAGCCAGGCATGACGTCGCTCGCGCAGCTCGAGGAGGTGCGGCGCGTGCAGGCCGAGACGCGCCGCATGTACTCCGTGTTCTTCTCGGAGCGCTTCGAGAGCCGCGCCACGACGCGCGCGGCGGCGCTCGCCGCGGCCGGCGCGATCGGGCGCGCGGTGCAGACGATCGGGCTCGGGCCCCACCGCGCCAACCTCGCGCAGCGGCCGCCCTGGTTCTTCCAGCGCGCGCGCTACGGCGGGATCCTGTGCGACATCGCGTCGCACCAGGTGGACCAGTTCCTGCACTTCACCGGCGCGACCGACGCCGAGGTCGTCGCCGCCACCGTCGCCAACTGGGCGCACCCGGAGCACCCCGAGCTCGAGGACTTCGGCGAGCTCCACCTGCGCGGCGAGCGGGCGACGGGCACGGTGCGAGTCGACTGGTACACGCCGGACGCGCTCCCGACCTGGGGCGACGGGCGGTTGTTCGTTCTCGGCACCGAGGGCTACGTCGAGGTCCGCAAGTACTGCGACGTCGCCGGCGCGCCGGGCGGCGAGCACCTCTTCCTCGTGAACCGCGGCGAGGTGCGCCGCTTCGACTGCCGGCACGACCCGCTCCCCTTCGGCGCGGCCTTCGCCGCCGACGTGCGCGAGCGCACCGAGACGTCGATGACGCAGGCACACTGCTTCCTCGCGTGCGAGCTGACGCTGCGCGCGCAGGCGAGCGCCGTGCGGCTCGGACACCTCGAGGCCGCGTCGTGAGCGAGCGCCTGCGCGTGGCCGTGGTCGGGCTCGGCATCGGCTTCCAGCACCTCGGTGCGTACCGCAAGCTCTCGGACCGCTTCGAGATCGCGGCCGTATGCGACGCCGACCGCAGCCGGGCGGAGCTCGCGCAGGGGATCTTCCGCGTGCCGTTCGCCACCGCGGACTTCGACGCGCTCCTCGCGCGCGACGGTGTCGACGTGGTCGACGTCTGCACCCCGCCCGGCCTGCACGTGCCGATGGTGCGCGCGGCGCTCGGCTCGGGACGCCACGCGATCTGCGAGAAGCCGCTCGCCGGCTCGCTCGCCGACGTCGACGAGCTCGCGGCCTGCGAGG
>DATAGA010000075.1:0-2961 GCA_036257215.1 Myxococcota bacterium | reverse complement strand
GACGACGGCGTGCCAGCCCTTGGCCTTGAGATCCCGCGCGCGCACCGGAAACTGGCCGCCGGCGTTGTTGATGAGAACGTCGATTCGGTCGCCCCGGCGAGTCACCTCCCCGGCGAGGGCCTCCACCGCGTCGCGCTCGCGGATGTTGACGGTGGCGACCTCGATGCGCCGCCCCGTCGCCGCGCGCAGCTCCGCAGCGGCCGCCTCGAGCACGTCGCGCCGGCGCGCCGCGAGCCAGACGTCGGCTCCCGCCGCCGCGAGGACGAGCGCGATCTCCTTGCCGAGGCCGGTCCCGCCGCCGGTCACGAGCGCCGTCTGGCCCGCGAGGAGGTCCGGGGCGAACGCGAACCGCTCGCTCACGACTCGCCTCGGAGGACCGCCAGCATCTGCGCGTGGACGTGCCCGTTCGAGGAGACGACCTCGCGACCCGAGCGCGCGTCGCCGCTGCCCGCGAAGTCGGTCACGCGCCCGCCTGCCTCCTCCACGACGAGCGCGCCGGCCGCGACGTCCCAGGGGTTGAGCTTGAGCTCCCAATAACCCTCGAGCCGGCCCGACGCGACGTAGCACAGATCGAGGGCGGCGCTCCCGTCGCGGCGGAGCGCGCGCGCCCGCTTCAGGAAGGCGCCGAAGTGGTCGAGGTTGTCCACCTGGCTCACGCGCGCGTCGTACGCGAAGCCCGTCGCGAGCAGCGAGCGCCCGAGCTCGCGCTCCGGAGACACGCGGATGGCCGCTCCGTTGCGGCGCGCGCCGCCTCCGCGCACGGCGGTGTAGAGCTCGTCCATCAGAGGGTCGTAGACGACGCCGACGTGGCGCGCGCCTTCGCGCTCCACGCCGATCGAGACGCAGAAGCGCGGGTAGCCGTGGGCGTAGTTCGTCGTCCCGTCGAGGGGGTCGATCAACCAGCGGAAGGTCGCGCCGGGGCGGTCGCTGCCGCCGCCCTCCTCGGCGAGCACCGCGTCGCCGGGCCGCTCGCGCCGCAGCGCATCCACGATGAGCGCCTCGCACGCCTTGTCCACCTCGGTCACGAGGTCGACCGGCGCGCTCTTCGTGCCGATCTCGAGCCGCGTCTCGTACCGGCTCTTCTGCAGCGCCCCCGCGCGGCGCGCGAGATCGACGGCGAGCGCGACGAGCGAGTCGTCCTCGCTCACGGGCGGGCTCCCGACAGGCGAAAGAGCCGGCGGGCGTTGGCCGAGGTGGCCGCTGCCACCGTCTCGAGCGGCACCTGCCGCACGCGCGCGAGGCAGGCGCCGACCAGGCCGACGTGCGCCGGCTCGTTGCGCGAGCCCCGGTGGCCCTGCGGCGCGAGGAGCGGCGCGTCGGTCTCGACGAGGACGCGCTCCAGCGGGAGCGCCGCGGCCACCGCGCGCAGATCGTCGGCGCTCTTGAACGTCACGATGCCGGAGAAGGAGACGAGCAGCCCCGCGTCGAGCGCGCGCTTCGCGAACGGGGCGTCGTGCGTGTAGCAGTGCAGGACCCCCTCCAGCGCCCCTCCGGACTCGGCGCGCCAGATCTCGAGCAGCTCCTCGTAGGCCCCCGCGCCGCGGTCGCGCACGTGGATCGAGACCGGCAGCGCGAGCTCGCGCGCGAGCGCGACCTGCTCGGCGAAGACCGCGCGCTGCACGTCGCGCGGCGAGTGGTCGTACCAGTAGTCGAGCCCGCACTCGCCGAGGGCGACGACGCGCGGCGCCGCCAGCCACTCGCGCAGCCGGGCGCGCCCGGCGTCGTCGAGGAGCCGCGCGTCGTGCGGGTGCACGCCGACGGCCGCGAAGACGTCGGGCTCCGCGGCCGCGAGCGCCAACGCGTTCGCGTTCGCGTCGACGCCGTAGCCGGCCCCGATCGCGACGAAGGCGTGGACCCCGGCTGCGCGTGCGCGGGCCAGCACCTGCGCGCGGTCGGCCGCGAACTCGTCGGCGCTGACGTGGCAGTGGCTGTCGATCCACATCAGGCGTCGGAGCCCGGCGGCTCGAGGCGCGGGAAGAGCGGCGCTCCCCGCTCGATGCGACGGCCGGCGGGCAGCCGGGAGAAGTCCGCCGCCTCCGCGGGCCAGTCGGCGCGCTCCGCCAGGTCCGGCTCGCCGAGGCGCTCGGCGAGCGAGCGCGCCGCCGCGGGGACGAACGGCGAGAGCAGGAGCGCGAGCACGCGCAGCGCGTTCGCGGTGTGGTAGAGCGCGGCGAGCGCGAGCGGGCGCGTCTCCGGGTCCTTGGCGAGCTTCCACGGCGCGCGCGTGTCGAGGTATCGGTTCACCGCGCTCGCGAGCTCGAGCACCGCGGCGAGCGCGACGTGGGGCTGGAGCTGCTCGAGCGCCGCCTCGACGCGAGCCACCGTCCCGAGCGAGACGACCTCCGCGAACGCGGGGTCGCCGTCGCCCGGCTCGGGCACGGCGCCATCGGCGAACCTCTCCACGAGGTTCAACGTCCGGCTCGCGAGGTTGCCGACGTTGTTCGCGAGGTCCGCGTTCACGCGCTCGATCAGGGCCGCCTCGCTGAAGTCGGCGTCGAGCCCGAAGCTGATCTCGCGCAAGAGGAACCAGCGGAACGCCTCGAAGCCGTAGCGGTCGCTCATCGCGAGCGGCGAGACCATGTTGCCGAGGCTCTTCGAGATCTTGCGGTCGTCGACGTTCCAGAAACCGTGGACCGAGAGGTGCCGGTAGGGCTCGAGGCCGATCGCCTTCAGCATGATCGGCCAGAAGATCGCGTGGGGCTTCAGGATGTCCTTGCCGATCAGGTGCTCGGAGCTCGCCCAGCGCGCCTCGAACTCGGGGCTCTGTCGGCTCGCGCTGGCGTCGTAGCCCGCGCCGGTCAGGTAGCTGATCAGCGCGTCGAACCAGACGTAGCAGACGTGGTCCCGGTCGAACGGGAGCTCGATGCCCCAGTCGAGTCGATCCTTCGGCCGCGAGATCGAGAGGTCCCCGAGCCCGCTCTCGTCGCGCAGCATGGCGAGCGCCTCGTTGCGGAAGCGGGC
>DATAGA010000497.1:0-3348 GCA_036257215.1 Myxococcota bacterium | reverse complement strand
GGCGACGATGGAGCCGGGCTCGGTCATCGTCGACGTCGCGGTCGACCAGGGCGGCTGCGTCGAGACGATCCGGGTCACGACGCACTCGAACCCGACCTACGTCGAGCACGGCGTCATCCACTACGGCGTCGCGAACATGCCGGGCGCGGTGCCCCGCACCTCGACGTTCGCCCTCACCAACGTGACGTTCTCCTACGTGGAGAAGCTCGCCGAGCTCGGCCCCGACGAGGCCGTGCGCAGCGACCCCGCGCTCGCGCTCGGCGCCAACGTCTGGGGCGGGAAGCTCGTGTGCGAGGGCGTCGCGGAGTCGCTGGGTCTCCCGTACACGCGGCTCGAAAGGGCGCTCGAACCCGCGTAGGAGTCCGGGCGCGCGGGCGCTGCTGCGACCCAGCCTCCGCTCAGACGCGCCGGCGGGCCGGGCGGCTGGCGGCGTCGCCGGGTGCCGGGCGCAGCGCGCGGAGCACGCCGGAGAGGGCGTCCAGGGGCCCCTCGAGGGCGAGGCGCGGCTCCCACAGCTGCTGCAGCACGAGGCCGTGGAACACCGCGACCATGACGCGGGCGAGGGCCTCGGGGTCGAGCGTGGCCGCGAGGCGCCCCTCGCGCTGCGCGGCGCGGACGATGTCGGCGAGCGCCGCGAGCGGCGCCTCGAGGCCGGCGCGCACGACGGGGAGGAGGTCGCGGTCCAGCAGGGCCTCGGTCCAGAGCTCGGCTGCGAGGCGGCGCTCGTCGAGGCCGCGGCGGCTGGAGAGTCCCGCGAAGAGCGCGGCGGCGAGACTCCGGAGCGCCTCGACGGGGTCGCCCGCCTCGCGCGCCGCGGCGAGCGCTCGCGCTTCGCGCGCGTGGCGCTCGCGCGCGATTGCCTCGACGAGCTCCCGTTTCGATCGAAAGTGCGTGTACACGCAGCCGGTGCTGAGACCGGCCTCCTCGATCACGTCGCGCATCGTCGCCCGGTGGAAGCCGAGCCGGGCGAAGCACGCCTCGGCCGCGGCGAGGATCTCCGCGCGACGCCCTGCGCGGCGCTCAGCCCCGATCCGCGGCACGGCCCACCTCGGCCACGGCGAGCCGATAGAACTCGTAGCCGGAGAGCCCGCGCGCCCGGGCTCCCAGCGCGAGCGAGCGATACTCCGCGGCCCCGAGGTCCTCGCGCACGTACAGGCCCCGCTCGGCGCAGAAGGCGGGGAGCTCCTCGGGAAGGAAGCCGAACGTCCAGGGCTCGCCGAGCTCGTCGAGCCGCGTGAAGAGGGGCGCGAGGTCGGCCGCCGCGTAGCGACCGCGGATGACGTCCGCGTGCACGTAGGTGAAGACGAACCGGCTGCCGCGGGCGCAGCGACCCGCGAAGCGGAAGAGCGCGCCGACCGCGGCTGCGTCGAGGTAGTTCGTGACGCCCTCGCAGAGCAGCGCGGTGGGCCGCCCGCGCTCGAACCCGGCAGACTCGAGCGCGCGAGAGAAATCGTCGCGGAGGAAGTCGACGGGCACCGCGATCCGCCGCGCGCGGCTCGTCCCGACGCGACGCGCGAGCTGCTCCTCCTTGCGGGCGAGCAGCTCGGCCCGGTCCACCTCGTACACCGGAACGTCGGCGAGCTCGCGGAGGCGCAGGGCCCGCGTGTCGAAGCCCGCGCCGAGGAGCACGACCTGGCGCGCTCCCGCGGCCACGGCGTCCGTCACGCGGTCGTCGATCAGCCTGGTCCGTGCGATCCCCGACGTGCGCGCCCCCGCGACGCGCCGATCGATGGCGCGCTCGAGGGCGCGGGCGACGGGCCGGAGCGTCGCGAGGCGGACCGCCGCCGCCCAGGCGCGCGGCAGGAAGGCGCGCGCGTACGGGTCCGCGAAGAGGCGCTCGGCCGGCGGCCGGAGCGTCTCCAGCGCCCGGAACAGCGCCATGTACTGCGCGGTGCGACTGACCGGCGCGGCCGAGCGGGAGGTCACAAAAGGAACATACGTTCTGTTTGTACGGCGCGCCATTCCCGCGAGCGCGCCTCCCGCCGTGCCGACCCCGGGTGTGCGGCTACACCATCCGGATCCGCGCCATCCGGGCGCGGCCCTGGAGCTCCTCGCGGGTGGTGCCGTCGGCGGGGTGGACCGCGTAGCCGAAGGCGAGGGCGAGGCGCATCGGCTGGTTCACGCGGTCGTCCTTCGCGATCTCGTCGGCGACGACGCGCGCGAGCGCGGCGACGCGGTCCTCGGGGTCGTAGCCCGGGTCGGGGAGGAGCGCGACGAACTCCTCGTCGCCCGTGCGCCCGAGCACGTCGAAGTCGCGCAGGTGCGAGCGCAGCGCCTCGGCGACGCGCAGCACCGCGCGCTCGGCCGCGGCCGGGTCGGCCGCGCGGATCTGGTCGAGGTTCTCGATCCGGCACGACGCGAGCGCCAGCGCGCGCTCGCGGCCGGCGGCGCGGGCGAGCTCCTGGTCGACGCGCCGGGCGAGGTACTCGGCGCTCGGAAGCCCGGTCTCCTCGTCGAAGCTGCGCTGGCGGCGGGCCTGCTGGTAGAAGAGCGCGTTCGCGACGGCGCGCTCCACGTAGGAGACGTAGCGCGCGAAGATCGAGAGGTCCTCGTCGTTGAAGACCTCGGCGTAGAACTGGTCGGGGGCGATCTTGTCGTAGAGGGCAAGCGTCCCGATCAGGCGGCCGTCGCGCTTGAGCGGCGCGGCGACGGCGGAGCGCACGGCCGTGTCGTGGGGCGGGAGCTCGCGCAGCACGATCGGCGCGCGCCGGCGCAGCACGTCGATCGACACCTGCTTGTCGAGCCGGAAGAGCTTCTCCTCGAGCCGCCCATCCGCCGAGCCGTAGTAGGAGCGGATCACGTAGCGGCGCGTCTCGGGGTCCTGGAGCCGGAGCACGGCGTGGTCCGCGCCGAGGATCAGCGCGCCCGACGACGTCGCGAGCCGCGCCACCTCGGCCGGGTCGCGCGCGGAGACGAGCCGGAGGCCGGCCTCGTTGATGGCGGACACGCGCGTCGCGCGCGCCGACATGCGCGCCTCGCGCGCAGCCTGGCCGATCGCGTCGGCGGCCGCCGCGGCGATCTCGAGCAGCGTCTCCTGCGCGGCGCGCGAGCGCGCGAGCGCCGCGCGCGCGGCGTCGGTGCCGGCCTGCACCGAGAGGCCGCCGACGAGCTCGTCGCCGGCGAGGAGGGGGAGCGCGGCGTAAGCGAGGGCGCCGCCCTCGCGCGCGAGGAAGGCCGGCTCGCGCCGCAGCGCGGCCCCGCCGTCGATGCCCTGGCCGAGCGGGATGCGGTAGTCGCCGCCGAGCCCGCCGCCGACGAGCGAGGTGGCGGCGAGGCGCAGCTCGCGCTCGTCCGAGTGGTAGAGGTAGAGCGTCGCGATGCCGCCGCCGACCTTCGCCGCGACGAGCG
>DATAGA010000493.1:0-2572 GCA_036257215.1 Myxococcota bacterium | reverse complement strand
CTCACGGCCTCCTCGCCGCGCTCCCCGCCAGCTCAACGCGCGGCGGCGGGGGGCTCGAGTCGTAGCCCAGGATCCGGCCGTAGAACCAGCGCTCGCCTTCGAGCGCGGTCACCAGGCTTTCGGCCCGGCGAAAGCCGTGACCCTCGCCGGCGAACTCGACGACCGCGTGGGGCCCGCCGCGCGCTGCGAGTGCGGCGCCCATCTCGGCCGTTTGCGAAGGCGGGACGACGCGGTCGTCGAGGCCCTGGAAGAAGATCACCGGGCGCGCGAGGCGCTCGGGGTGACGCGCGGGAGAGCGCGCCTGGTAGAGGTCGGCGCGCTCGGGCCAGGGGCCGATCAGGCGCTCGAGGTAGCGCGACTCGAACTTGTGCGTGTCGCGCGCGAGCGCCTCGAGGTCGCCGATCCCGTAGTGGCTCGCGCCGGCGGCGAACTCGTCGCGGAAGGTGAGCAGACAGAGCGTCGTGTAGCCGCCGGCGCTACCGCCGCTCGCGACGAGGCGAGCGCCGTCCGCGACGCCCTCGGCCACCGCGAAGCGCGCCGCCGCGGCGCAGTCCGCGACGTCGCGCACGCCCCACTGGCCCTCGAGCAGCCGGCGGTACGCGCGGCCGTAGCCCGTGCTGCCGGCGTAGTCGACGTCGACGACCGCGAAGCCGCGCGAGGTCCAGTACTGGAGCCCGAGGCGCAGGGCCCGCGACGCCGCGCTCGTCGGCCCCCCGTGGCTGCGCACGACGAGCGGCGGGCGCTCTCCCGCGCGCGGGCGCGCAGTCGCGCTCGCGGGGCGGTAGAGGAACGCGTGCGCGCGGCGCCCCTCCTCGCTCGGGAACTCGACGGCCTCGGGCGCCGACAGGAAGCCGGGCTCGACGTCGACCTCGAACGCGCTGCGCAGCTCGCTGAGGGCGGCGTTCGCGAGGTCGAGCGTCACGACCGCCGGCGGCCGCAGCGCGCCGCTCCCGACGAACGCGGCGCGCCGGCCCGCGATCGCGAGCCCTTCGATCGCGTCATACGGGAGCGCTAGCGGCTCGAAGCGGCCTAGCTCGACGTCGACGCGGCCGAGGACGTCGCGTCCGGCGGAGCGCGCGACGGCCCAGAGCGTCCCGGTCGCGTCGTGCGCGAGCGTCGACAGGCCGAGCACCCAGGCGGGCCCGGCGAGCTCCGCGGACGTCGGGCAGAGCGCGCGCGGGGCCCCGTCGCCCAGCTCGTAGACGTTCCACCAGTCGCTCCGGTCGGAGACGAAGCGGAGGGCGCCGCCGGGCCCGAAGCGCGGCTGCACGATCGACTCTCGCACCGCGCCGGGGCCCTCTCCCGCGACGGCGCGCGGCGGGCCCGCCGGCCCTTCGGGCCCGAACGCCGCGATCCGCAGCACCGTCGCGTCCCACGGCATGTCGGGGTGCTCCCAGGTGACGAACGCGAGCCGGCGCCCGTCCGGCGAGAAGACGGGCGAGGCGACGAAGTCGTGGCCGCCCGCGACCACGCGGCGCTCCCGGCGCTCGAGCGAGAAGGCGACGAGCCGGTTCGCGGGCTCGCCGGCGCCCGGCTCCTCCTCCACGCAGACGAGCCAGCGGCCGTCGGGCGAGAGCGCGAAGTCGCCGTACTGGGCGGCCGGGAGCGCGGCGTCGAGCGGGTGTGCTGCGCCGCGCTCGAAGACGTGCGCGCCGCCGGCTGCGTCGGCGGCGAACACTCGCTCGCCCGCTGCGCGGTAGTCGCCGCCTCCGTACTCGTGGACGCGACTGCGGACGTTGCGCCCGGGCGTGAGCTCGACGAGCTCGCCGCGGCCGTCGGCGCGCGCGCGCACGACGGTCTGGCGCCCGCCCTCCTCGGGCCGGCCTTCGAGCCACGTGACGAAGTCTCCTTCGATCTGCGGCTGCGACAGCCGGCGCGCCGCACCGGCGGCGAGCGCGGCGTCGATCGGCGAGGGCCAGGCGCCGCAGGGGGTCTCGCGGGCGCTCATCGGCCCCTATGCTAGCCGCGGTGACGCCGCTCGAGGCCGCGATGCTCGTGACCGGAGGCCTCGCGGCGGGCGTCGTGAACACGCTCGCCGGCGGCGGCTCGCTGATCTCCGTCCCACTGCTCGTCGTCACGGGGCTGCCCGGCACCGTCGCGAACGGCACAAACCGGATCGGCATTCTGCTCCAGAGCGGCGTTGCCGCGTGGAGGTTTCGAGCGCAAGGGATCTGGGACGTGCGCAGCGCGGGCGTCGAGCTCGCCGCGGTGGCGGCCGGCGCGCTCGCGGGCGCCTTCGCAGTGACGCAGCTCAGCGACCGCTTCTTCGAGCGCGCGTTCGCGGTCGCGATGGTCGTCCTGCTCGTCCCGACGCTGCGGCGGACGCCCGAGCCCGGCGTGCGCAAGACCCGGCCTTCGCCGTGGCTGCGCGCGCCCGCGTTCTTCGGGATCGGCCTCTACGGCGGGGCCTTCCAGGCCGGCGTCGGGATCCTGCTCGTCTTCGCGCTCGCCTGGGCCGGCTACGACCTCGTGCGCGCGAACGGCCTCAAGGTCGCGACGAACTTCTGCTTCACGCTGCTCGCCATCCCGGTCTTCGTCGCCGAAGGCAAGGTCGCCTGGCCGCAGGCGTTCG
>DATAGA010000486.1:0-2754 GCA_036257215.1 Myxococcota bacterium | reverse complement strand
CTCGACGCCGCCGAGGCGACGCCCCGCGGTGTCGCGCGCCTCGACCAACAGAGCCCCGCGCGGCGTGCCGACGAGGCGCGCGACGCGTGCGGCGGGCGCGAGAGCGCGCGCGAGCGCCGGCGCCGACGAGCTCGGGAGGCGCGCGAGCGCCGGCGCGGCGAGCCGCAGCGCGCGCGTCAGGAGCGCGCGGTCGAAGCCCGCGTGGAAGCGCAGCGGCAGCTCGCGCGCCCCGACGCGGAGCCGCTCGCGCGGGAGGCCGGAGGGATAGCGCCCGAAGGCGAGCCGGCGGCCCGCGACCTCGTGCGCGACGACGCGCCCGAACCAGACCTCGCCGTCGGGCGCCGGACGCCCGAGCGGGTGCAGCAGGCCCGCCAGGAGGCCCGCGCTCGCCGGGTTGGCCGAGCCGAGCGAGAGCCAGGCGTCGACACAAGCGAGGCCGGCGAGCGGTGCGAACGCCTGCGCGACGACCTCGACCAGTCCGGGGACGGTGGAGCAGCCGGGGACGAACACCGCGTCGGCAGCGTCCGCCCCGGCGGCGACGGCGCGGTAGAGCGCCGCGGTGAACGCGGGCTCCTCGGCCAGGTCGACGTACGCGGCCCGCGCGGCGAGGCAGGCGCGGACGATCGGCGCGGGATCGTACGCGTAGGGCCCGACTGCGTTCACGACGAGCTCGACGCCGTCGAGCGCGCGAGCGAGCGACGCCTCGTCCCGCACGTCCGCGCGCCGCGCGCCGGGTCCGAGGGCGGCCTCTCCCGCGCGCGAGGCGACGAGCACGCGCGCGCCGGCGAGACCGGCGCGGAGCTGCCGCGCGACGCGCGAGCCCAGGGCACCGCGCGCGCCGAGCACGAGCACGCTCTCGATGCGCCGCGCCACGGAGCCGACGATACTACGCGCCATGCGCGCTCCCGCCCGCCGGACGGGCACCGGCTGGCTCGCGGGCCTGGCGCTCGTCGCGCTCTCGCTCGCGGTCGCGGCGCTCGCGGCCGAGGCCGCGCTGCGCGCCTTCCCGCGCCTGGTCCCGCCGGGCGTGTACGGCGCGGGGCGCTTCGACCCCGCGCTCGGCATGCACGTGCGCGCGGGCGACGTCCTCTACACGCGCGGCGACGTGGTGAGGAAGCGCGCGAACGACGACGGCTTCCTCGACGCGCCGCACGCGCTCGAGAAGCCGGCGGGCACGGTGCGCGTGGGCTTCTTCGGCGATTCCTACGTCGAGGCCAACCAGGTACGGAACGAGGACACGTTCGTGAGCCGGGTGGAGGCGCTGCTCGCGCCGGCGCGCGTGGAGACGCTCGGCTTCGGGCTCTCGGGCTGGGGGACGCTCCAGGCGCTCCGCGCGTTCGAGCGCCACGCGCCGCGCTACGACCTCGACGTCGCGGTCTACGTCTTCGTCGAGAACGACCCGGGCGACAACGCGCTCGCGCTCTCCGCCCACCGCCACGACGCGGCGATGCCGTACGCAGAGCTCGCCGACGCGCCGCCCGGCTACCGCGTGCGCGAGGCGAGCCCGCCGCCCCGGACGCCGCTCTTCACCGCGGCGAAGTGGGTGCAGGAGCGCTCGCTGCTCGGGCAGGTCGTCTGGGTGCGCTGGCGGCTCCTCCGGCAGGAGGGCCTGCGCCCCGCCGCGCGCGCCAGCGAGCGCGAGATGACCGAACGCGCGCTGCGCAAGCCGGGCGCGCGGCCGGACCCGAACGATCTCCCGAGCTCGTGGCCCGAGGCCGAGCGCGCCGAGGTGCTGACGCTCGCCGAGCGCATCCTCGCCGACTGGCAGCGGCGCGCCGCCGCCGAGGGCCGCACGCTGGCCGTGCTGTATCTGCCGCGCGGTCACGAGGCGCTGCGCGGAGTCCTCGGCGCGGAGGCCACCTGGTACCCCTGGCTCGCCGCGACCTGCACGCGTCTCGGGATCCCGCTGCTCGACCCGCGCGGCGCGCTCGCCGCGCGGCTCGCCGACGGCGTCGCGGTGTACGACGACCACCTGACGCGCGCGGGACACGAAGCGCTGGCTCGCTACCTGGCCGGGGCACTGCCGGCCCTGCTCCGCACCCGTGCGGTGGACGCGGGCCACTGACGGTCCTGCGCGGCGCTCAGCTCAGAACTGGAGCGCGACGCCCACCAGGCCTTGCAGCGTGTTCGACTTGCCGGCCGTCGCGTCGTACGTCTCCACGAGCGCAGCGCGGAGCCCGAGCCGCTCGCCGAGCGGGAGGAGGACGCTGGTCTCGCCGCGGAAGACGGGCGCCCGCGCGCGGTCGGACGGCCGCGCCAGCGACCCCGCACTCGTCGTCCACGTGGCGCCGAGCGGCAGCTCGAACGCCACGCGCGCCTTGCGCGGCGCGCGCGCGGAGCGCGACAGCAGGTCGCGGTCCAGCTGGAGCAGTCCGAACGCGGCGTGCGGCAGCGCGGAGGTCTCTTCGAAGCGGGCGGACCGGGCGTCGGGCTCGCCGGCGGAGGCCGGGACGGCGGCGGCCGCGAAGAAGCCCAGCGCGAGCGCGAGCGGGCAAGCGATGCGGAGCGCCGACACGATCCCGTTTCCTCCCTCGGCGCAGGTGCGCCGGGGGCGAGGGGGTAGGCGGCGCTGGATGACGGGTGCGTGAAGCCGCCGCGGGCCGCGCCTTGCGATCCGCGGAGTTGCGGATGGGACGGCGGCCCAAGCCGCTAGAAGACGAGCTTCGTCTTCAGCTCCGGCGCGACCGCGTCGAGGCGCTCTGCCAGGACCGGCAGCTTGCACGTCGGCACCGTCGGGAAGAGGTGGTGCTCGAC
>DATAGA010000478.1:0-5965 GCA_036257215.1 Myxococcota bacterium | reverse complement strand
GCGTCGAGCGCGGGGACGAGCACCGGGCAGCGCGACGTCGCGCTCACCGCGTGCGAGTGGCGGCGCCGGAAGCCGACGCGCCCGCGCCGCGCCGCGACGCGCGCGCGGCCGCGGTAGCCGTACGGGGAGGGCGAGGCGCGGAACTCGAACGACCCGGGCAGCGGCACGCGCGCGATGCGCTCGATCGCGTCGGCGAGGATGCGCCGCTTGGCGTCGAGCTGGACGGCGTAGTCGACGTGCTGCCAGTCGCACCCGCCGCAGATGCCGAAGACCGGGCAGAGCGGGTCGGTGCGGCCGGGGCCTGGCTCGAGCAGCTCGACCACCTCGCCGCGCAGCCAGCGCTCGTGCTGCGCGGTGATCGCGACGCGCACGAGGTCGCCCGGCGCCGTGAACGCCACGAAGACGACGCGGCCGTCGGGCGCGTGCGCGACGCCCTCCCCGCCCTTGGCCAGGGACTCGATGCGCAGCTCGAGGGGAGCGGACGGCGCGCGCGGCCGGGCGCGCCGGCGGTCACTGCGGCCGTGCATGCTCCCCCGGCGCGATGCGCGCCGCGCTCTCGCGGCCCGGATCGGGGACGAGCCGCACGGGGACGCTGCTGCCGGGGTCGAGCACGAGGCCGAGCAGGCGGTCGGCCACGCCGTACTTCGCGGCCATCGCGCGGTTGAGCGGCTCGCGCAGCGCCGCGGCGCCGTCCACCTCGGCGCGGTACGGCTGTACCTCGCCGCCGCGCTCGAGGTCGACCTCGGGCGACGCCTCGACGCGCGCGAGCCAGCCCGCCTGCGGCGAGTTCGCGCGCAGGTAGACCTCCTCGGGCTTCGCCCCGGGCAGCGCCTCGCCGTCGACGAGCCACACCTGCGTCGCGTGGTCGCGCCCGGGAGAGTACGTCGAGAGCGTCGCCACCTCGCCCTCGGGCACCGCGAGCACCCCGAGCACCAGCACCCCGATGACGCATCCGATGGTCAGCACGGCCGTCCGCACGGCACCCTTCCCCCTGTTCTCAAGCCTCGAAGCCCATCTCCGCCAGTCGCGCCCGGAGCGCGCTCCCGGGCTCGAGCAGGCGGCGTAACGCCCGCACGGCCGGCCGCTCCCGCCGGTCCGACCGCACGGCGAAATCGTAGTGCTCCGCCCGGAGCGTACGGAAGCGCAGACCCGCCTGGCGCGCGACGGTCTCGATCGTGACGCCCCAGTCCGCCCGCTTCTGGGCCACTGCCGCGGCCACGGCGTAGTGGGAGCGGGGCTCGTACGAGAAGCCCGGGGGCCGCCGGCCGGCGAGCAGCTCGTCGATGAGAACCCGCGTCCCCGCCCCGCGGTTCCGGTTGACCATGCGCAGCGTCGGATCGGCGAGCAGCGCCGGCGTGTCGCGGGTCTCGCCCTGCCGGGTGACGACGCCCTGCATGCGGCGGTAGCCCGGGAGGAGCTCGAGGCCCGGCCCGAGGAAGGGCTCGTTGTAGCGGCCCGTCGCCGGGTCGAGCAGGTGGATCGGTGCGACGTCGCACTCGCCGCGGCGCGCGGCCTCGAGACCGGCCTGGCTGCCGACGGCGAGGAGCTTCACCCGGAAGCCCTCCTCGGCGAGGGCGCTCGCCACGGCGTCGAGCCCCGCGCAGTGGCTGCCGATCACGACGAGGTCGGCGAGCGGGAGCTCGCGGCCGAGCAGGGTCACCTCCACCGGCTCGCCCGCCTCGACGATCTCGACGTTGCGCTCGACGCGCACGAAGCCGTCCGCGCGGCTCCACGCGGTGACCGAGCCGCTGCCCTTTCCCATCGGCCAGGCCGCGAGCTCGCCGTCGTGCGCGCGCGCGAGCCCCACGAGGAGGTACTCGAGCCGGCCGCGCTCCGACTGGACGCGCAGCGCGAGGCGCGCGCGCACGCTCTCGCGGCGCTCTTCGGCGAGCCCGGCCAGGCGTCGCAGCACGGGCGCGACGAACTCGTGGAACGTGAAGATCGCCGAGGTCGGGAAGCCCGGGAGCACGACGACGGGCTTCCTCCCGCTCGCCGCGAGGCAGATCGGCTTCCCGGGCTTGAGCGCGACCCCGTGCACGACGATGCCGGGCGAGAGCGCGCCGACGACGCGCGCGTTGAGGTCGCCCTCGCCCTTCGACGTGCCGCCGGAGAGGAGCACCACGTCCGCGCGCTCGAGCGCCGCCCCGAGCGCTCCGCGCAGCGCCGCCTCGTCGTCGCGGAAGGCGCCGAGGAACTCGGGCTCGCCGCCGAGCTCGCGCACTGCGTCGGCGAGGATGCGGCCGTTGCTGTCGTAGACGAGGCCCGGCCGCATCGCGTCGCCCGGCTGCACGATCTCGTCGCCGGTCGAGAGGATCGCGACGCGCGGCCGGCGCACGCAGCGCACGGCCTCGCGACCGATCGACGCGAGGACGCCCGTCTCCCGCGACGTGAGGCGCGTGCCGCGGAAGAGCACCGTCTCGCCGGCGCCGACGTCCGTGCCGGCGAACGAGACCGCGGCGCCGGGAGCAACGGCGCGGCGCACCACGACGACGTCGCCGCGCTCGACGTCCGTGTGCTCCACGCCGACCACCGCGTCGGCGCCGCGCGGCAGCATGCCGCCCGTCGCGATGGCTCGCGCGCGGCCCGGCCGGACCTCGCCTTCGGGCACGACGCCGGTCGCGATCGTGCCCGGGTCGAGCCCGAGCCGGACCGGCTCCTCCTCCGAGGCGCCGAAGGTGTCCTGCGCACGGACCGCGAAGCCGTCGAGGTTCGAGCGGTCGAAGCCCGGCACGTCGAGCGTCGCGCGCACGTCCTCGGCGAGCACCCGCCCTAGCGCGTCGGCGAGGGGAACGCCCTCGTGCGGCAGCGGCTCGGCGTCGACGACCGCGCGCCAGCGCGCCTCCGCGTCCGCGCGGTCGAGCACCTCCAGGAACTGGCTTTGCTTCACGGCGCACCTTCGGCGGCGAGCGCGTCGTCGTAGAGCAGCACTTCGACCTCGGCGCCCTCGGGCAAGCCCTCGAGCGCGCGAGGCACGATGACGCAGCCGTCGGCGCGCACCGTCGAGGAGAGGATCGAGGCGCCCGACGTCGCGAGCGGCACGACGCGGCCGCGCTCGACCGCGACGCGCACGTAGTCGGTGCGGCCCACGGCCGAGCTCAGCTTGCGCGCGAGCGGGAGCCGCACGCGGCGGTGCGGCCACTGCGGCGCGCGGCCGCCGAGGCGCCGCAGCGTCGGCCCCGCGAAGAACTCGTAGGCGCACAGGCAGCTGACCGGGTTCCCCGGCAGGAGGAACGCGAAGCGCTCGCCGCGCGGGCCCGGCAGGCGTCCGACGCCGGCCGGGCTCGACGGCCGCATCGCGACGCCGTGGAAGTCGAGGCTGCCGAGCTCGGCGACGAGCCGCGGCGCGAAGTCCTCGAGGCCGACGGAGCTCCCGCCCGACACGAGGAACGCGTCGGGCTCGGGGTCGGCGAGCGCCGCGCGGATGCGCTCGGGTCGGTCGGGCAGCAGCTCGAAGGGAAGGCACTCGGCCCCGTCGCGGGCGGCGAGCGCGCGCAGGACGACGGAGTTGCTGTCCGCGATGCGCGCGCCCTCGGGGCGGCTGCCGGCCGGGAGCAGCTCGTCGCCCGTCACCACGAGCCGCACCCGCGGCCGGCGCACGCACGCCACCGACGCGGCGCCGATCGACGCGAGGAGGCCGGCGTCCTGCGGGCGCAGCCGCCGCCCCGCGCGCAGCACCACGTCGCCCGCGCGGACGTCCTCGCCGGGAGCGCCGACGTTCTTGCGCGGGGTCACGGCGTCGCGCACGAGCACCTGCTCGCCGCGCTCCTCGCACACCTCGGCCATCGCGACGGCGTCGGCGCCCGCCGGGAGCGGCGCGCCCGTCATGATGCGGACCGCCTCGCCGCGCCCGACCGCGCCCGCGTACGGGCGCCCGGGCAGCGCCTCGCCGACGAGGCGCAGCGCGAGCGGATCGAAGTCCGAGGCGCCGAAGGTCTCCTCGCCCCGCAGCGCGTAGCCGTCCATCGCCGAGCGCGCGAACGCCGGCACGTCGACCGCCGCACGGACCTCGTCCGCGAGGACGCGGCCGACGCACTCGAGCAGGCCGACGGCCTCCGGCTCGAGGCGGCGGGTCCGCTCGGCGAGGAAGCGCTCCACGTCCTCGACGTCGGCCCGCGCCGCGAAGCCCTTCATCCGGACGTCGCGCATGGGGCTGCGGGCCTCCGCCGAGGCGAGCGCTAGACGCGGAGCCGCGGGCGAAGCCCGCGGAACGCGGCCATCCGGCTCCGGCGAGACTCCTTCGGCGAGGAAGGGGTCGGTCGCACCCTCAGCCAGTCGCCTTCACGGCGAAGAGGTCGTCGCGCGCGGGCATGCGCTGCTTCGCGGCGAGCACGATCTCGGCCGGCACGTCGAACACCATCGGCACGGCGCCGATCGCGTCCTTCGACATGCAGTCGGCGAGGCGGTCGTCGTCGTCCGTGAAGCCGGCGCGGCGGTTGAATTCCCACTCGTCGGCGAGGCATTGCCAGCCGATGTCGTGGATCGTCTCGCGGCTCACCGCCTCGCCGTAGAGCGCGCCGTAGAAGTTCCGGATGTCGTCGAGCGACGGCTGCAGGAACTGGCAGAAGCCCGACGAGTCGCACACGGCGTTCACGATCTGCGCCTTCTGCGACTCCCACGCGTACTGCGCCGGCTGGAGCCCCGGGTTCACGATCAGCCCGGCCGTGTGGTCGGCGCCCATCGGGCTCGTGCAGTAGGTGACGCCCGTGGCCTTGAGCGGCCGCGGATCCCAGGCGGGGATCGCCTGACCCTTCGCGTGCGGCACGCGCGCGTGGCCGGTGAGCTTGCCCGTGGCCACCGCGCCGTTGCCGATCGCCTTCTCGCGCTCGCCGCCGTCGGGGAGCGAGCGCAGCAGCGCCTTCATCGCCTCCGCGTCGCCCCATTCCATGCGTCCGGAGTCCATCAGGACGGCGAGCGCCGCGCCCGTCTCGATCGTGTCGAGCCCGAGCTCGTCGCACAGCCGGTCGAGGTCCGCGACGTCCTCCCAGCTCTTCACGGCGCAGTTCGCGCCGAGGAGGGTCAGCGTCTCGAACTCGAGCGCCGAGGTCTTGTACTTGCCCTCCGCGTCGTGGACGACGTTGCTGCACTGCACGATGCAGCCGGTCATGCAGTTGTGCATGCCGCCGCCGCGGGTGGCGAACGTCTCGACGATGCGGGCGCCGTCGAGCGTCTGCGCGTCGGGCGACTGCCCGGACGTGCGGTTCTTGTACGGGAAGGTGTGCAGCATGTTCGCGACCGGCACGACGGAGCTCGTGCCGTGCTTGAACATCTGCGGGCCCGCCTGGTACGACTTCGTGTAGCTCTTGCAGAGCTCACCGAAGCCCTTGCGGTCGGCCGGCTGGCGCACGCCGGTGCGGCCGGGGTCGACCGCGACGTACTTGAGGCCCTTGCTGCCCATCACGGCACCGAGTCCGCCGCGCGCGGCGTGGCGCGCGGGGTAGCGGTTGTCCTGGTCGGTGCACGCGACGGACGCGCCCGCGAGGCGCATCTCGCCGGCGGGTCCGCACGAGATGAACGAGGCGGTCTTCGGGTAGCGCTCGGCCAGCCGGCCGCAGAGCGCGTAGTTCCAGAGCGCGCGGTACTCGTCCGCCGCGACGACGCGCGCGCCCTGCGCGTCGATCTCGACGCCGTAGCGCTTCGTGGCGTCCTTGGGCTGACCCTTCACGATGATGGCGCGCACGCCGAGCTTCATCAGGTGCTGGCCCGGGTTGCCGCCGGCGTTCGCCTCCTTGATGCCCTTCGTGAGCGGGCTCTTGCCGCCGATCGAGATCCGCCCCGAGGTGGGCGCCGCCGTCCCCGACAGGACGCCCGGCGCCATCACGAGCACGTTGTCCGGGCCGAGCGGATCGCAGCTCGGGTCGCACTGCTCGAGCAGGATCTTGGCGGAGAGCGCGCGCCCTCCGAGCAGCTTCCACGCGTCCGGGAACGGCTCGAACCGCGCCGTCTGGGACGTCATGTCGACGTGAAG
>DATAGA010000070.1:0-11728 GCA_036257215.1 Myxococcota bacterium | reverse complement strand
CGCTCCTGAGGGGCCCGTGGCGCGGGACACCGATCGGAGCGGGGCCGCGCCGCTCTTGCGCGAGGGCGTAGCCGGCGACTGGGAGTTCGTCGAGCGCCTCTACGTCGAGACCCTCGTCGAAGGACAGCGCTACCGCGAGGCCGAGGCCGTCGCACACGTGCGAGAGCGGCGCAAACGCTGGCAGCAGCCGGACGGCTACGCGCTCGTCGCTGCGGACTCGGGTCGGCCGCTCGGCGTGGTCTGGGTGATCCGCGACGTCGTCGCAGCGGGCTGCGACTACGTGCAGCTCGTCGCGACCGAGGGCCCGCAGCGCGGCCGCGGCATCGCGGCGGCCTTGCTGCGGGCCGCCGTCGACCGCTCGACCGAGCGCGGGCGTCGCGGCCTGCGCGCGGGCGTCTACCACGCGAATCGCCCGAGCCTGCGGCTGTTCGAGTCGCTCGGCTTTCGCGGCGAGGATCCGAAGGCGGAGCTCGTGATGATGAGACTGTCGCTCGGTCCGGAAGAGGCCTCGCGGGCATGAGACGGTCCGATCTCGCGCTCGTGCTCGGCCTGACCGGCCTGCAGGCGATCGTCGTCACGGGCCCGTTCCTCGTCACGGGCTCACCCCCTGGCACGCTCGTCTTGCTCCGTGCCGGGGTCGTGGTCCCCTTCCTGCTGATCCTCGGGACCTGGCTCGTCGCGCGGAAGACCGCCCTCTCGCGCACGGCGACGCTCTACGCGCTCGTCGTCGTCGCGTTCTTTCCGCCGGTGGTCTCCCATCTGCGCGGGCGGGAGCTCGCGCAGGACGGCTTCGGGGGGCTCTACCTCGGCGTGCTGGCGCTGCCGCTCGCAGCGACGGGGCTTGCGGTAAGCCTTCGCCGCGCCGGACGATCCGGGCTCGTGGCGGGATCGCTGCTCGCAGCGTGCAGCCTCGCCCTCTTCGCCGCGAAGCCCTCGCTCGCGCCCCTTCTGCTCGGGCTTCCCGCGACCGCCACGAGCCCGCTCGCTGGCAGTGCGGTTCACGCCCTCGTGCTGCTCCCGCTGGTCTACGCCGCGGCACGCGGGCTGGAGGCCGCCGAGGGCGACCGCGGCGTCCTGCGCTGGCTCGTCGCGGGCTTCGCGAGCGTCGGCCTCTTCGCGCTCACCGTGTTCCTGCGCTCGGGGCTCGCCCACGCAGCGGTGGGCGGATTCGTCGCCTTCATGGCGGCGTGCTCCGCGCTGGTCCTGGCCTCCGCGCTTCGGCTTCCGCCGCGGAGCCGGGCGAGGTGGCTCGGCTTCGCACTGCTCGCTCTCACGTTGCTGGACGTCTCCACCGCGGCGTTCTGGTCCGTCCGCCCGGTGCTGCACGGCTCGTCCGCCGTCGCCGACGCCATCGGGCCCACGCCGTGAGCCTTCTCGAGCGTGCGCGCAGGTCCGACTTCGCCTTCCTCCTCTGCGTCTGCGCGCTCCAGGCGGCCGTGATCACCGGGCCCTTCGCGCTGCACTCGGCCCTCTTCAACGACACGCTCGGCTCGTACGGCCTCTTCTACGACAACCTCGATTCGCTGAACCGGTTCGGCGAGCCCGCGTGGTGGGCCTCGCACGTCAACCTCGGCACCCCGACGTACTTCTTCGGCCTTCTCGGCATCCCGAACCTCGGCAAGCCGGCCTTCGCCTCGCTCGGCTCGCTCGCCTGGATCCTGGGCCGTCTGGGACTGCCGCTCCCCTTCGTGTATCCGTTGTACGTCTTCTACCTCGGCGTTCTGGTCCCGTTCCTCTTCCTCGTGGGCGTCTGGCTGGTGGCGCGCGAAGTCCTGCGTTCGCGTGCCGCGCGTCGCTACTGCCTCGCGGCCGCCGCGTTCTCGCCGGCCATGCTCATGAATCTCGGAGACCCGGGCGTCACCGAGAACGCCGCCTATGGCCTCGTGACTGCGGCGGCTTACCTGCGGTTCGTGGCGCGGCCGACCCGGGCGCGGTTCTGGGCGCTCGGCGCCTGCGCGCTCCTCGTCAGCGTCGCCGCCAGCTCGGCCGTCATGGTCTCCGCGGCGCCCGTGCTCGGCGTACTCGTGGTTGCGAGCCTGCTCGCCTCGCGCGCGGCCCGACGCGCGCTGCGTTCCGTGCGACCGGTCGACGCGATCGCGACGGCCGCGTTGCTGCTCGCGACCGCGTCTCCGAGCTTGATCGCCTTCGCGCAACAACGCGACCAGGTCGTGTCCCGAACGGTCGGCTCGCTCGGCTACCCGTTCGGCGCGCTCAAATCCGGCAACCCGCTGGCGTTCCTGCTCCCGAGCGTCCCGGTCCCGATGGCGTGGGACGCGTACCAGCAGGACCCGGCCGGTCCGCTCTCGCAGCTGCAGGTGCGCTCCTTGGGCGGCGGCGAGCGGGTCGGCAGCACCCTCGGCCTGATGGCGCTGCCACTCGCCGCCGTAGGCTTCGTGTTCGGTCGTCGCCGCGTGCGCGTGCCGCTCCTCGCGATGCTCGTCCTCGCCGGAGCGGTGCTCGTGATGTTCGCGTCGAGCCCGCTGCTCGCGCCGATCCTCTGGGCGTTTCCCGTCCTCGGCAGCTACAACCACTTCGGCGACGAGCTCTACGACGGCTGCGGCTTCCTCGTGCTGCTGTTCGCCGCGGGCCTCGGACTCGAGGCCGCCCAGCGCCAGCCCGGCGCCGCGCGCTGGCTGGCCGCGGCGTTCGCCGGCTCGGCCGTCGTGTCGCTGTCCCTGCTGCTGCGGTGGGGGGAGCCGCCGGCCGCGCTGGCCGGGTTCCTCGTGCTCATGGCCGCGTGCTTCGCGCTGCTGCTCGCGTGGGTGCGCCGTCTACCCGCGTCTCGCTCGTCGAGCGTCCTCGCGTCGGGCGTCGTGGCGTTGACGCTGCTGGACCAGGCCGTGGTGTGCATCTGGGCCGCCCGACCGGTGCTGCGAGCGTCGTCGCGCGTCAGCGACGCCGGGCTCGGGACGCGGATCGGGAGCGGGGATCCGGACGTGAACGTGACGACCGAGAACTACGCCCTGGCGACGACCGACGCGTTGACCGCCGCCGGCGTGGACCTCGCGCTGCTGCCGTACGTCGCGGGCTTCTGTACGGCCCACGTCGACGGCGTCGGCACGGGCGACGCGATGGAGAGATTCCGCGGCGGCTCGCTCGCCCTGCCCGCCTCGCTGCGGAGCGCTCCCGGCGTCGCGGGCTTCCTGGCGGCGGACCCGGGCGATTGCCGCGTCGAGCCGGTCCGGGTCGCGCGCAGCTACAACGCGATCCAGCTGCGGGTCCGTGCCTCGCGGCCGTCGCTGGTCTTCGTGAAGGACGGCTGGTCGCCCTACTGGCGGGCGAGCGTGAACGGCGCCGAGACCGACGTGTTTCCCGCGCTCGGCGCCTTCAAGGCCGTCGCGGTTCCCGCGGGCGTTTCGGCGGTTCGCTTGCGCTTCGCGCCGCCGTGGGTGGGAGCCGCCTGGCTGACCTCCTACGCGCTGCTCGTCGGGGTCGGCCTCGCCGTCTGGCTGCGGTCGCGAGTCGGCTCCAGAGGCTTGGGACAGCACAGCACGAACGCGGTGTAGGGGACGCGGAGGTGGCCTTCGAGGGTCGTGCCCTCGACGGCCTCGAAGCGCCGACGCGCGAGCGACCGGTAGCCCTTGGGTGTGCGCACGTGCCGGCCGCGGTCCCGGCGGATCAGGTAGCGCGCGATCGGATGCTGGCCGGCGACGAAGCAAGGGTCGTACGTCACGAGCCGGCCGCCCGGCTTCAGCGCCCGCCATGCGAGGTCCACGAGGGCTGCGGCCTCGCCGTCGTCGAGGTGGTGCAGCACCGAGAACGCGAGCACGACGTCGAAGGGTGGCAGCTCCGCCACTGCGGCGTCGCTCACCCGCGTCGCCCAGAACTCTCCGCGAGTCCCGTAGCGTCGGCGGGCGGCCTCGATGTAGTCGGGGCTCGGATCGAAGCCGGCGTAGGAGACGTCGCGCGGGAGGACGTCGAGGATCGACGCCGGCCCGCAGCCGATGTCGAGCAGACGGTCGCCGGGTCGCAGGCGGAGGTAGTCCTCCGCGATGCGCCGGTACAGCCGCTCCACGCCGAGCGCGCGCTGGAGGCCGCTGTAGATCGCGGCGACGCCGAGCACGCGTGCGAGCCCGCGCTCCGAGTGGGCTTCGCGACGCGGCCAGTCCGAGTTTCCGCCTCCCATGCGCGCGAGGATCAAAGCTCGATCGGGCGGCCGTCGGCCTCGAAGAGCTCGATGGCGAGCGCCGGACAGGCACGCGCGATCTCGAGCGCGCGCTCGCGAGGCAGTTCCGCGGCCGCGGAGGTCGGAGTGGCGAGCCGCTCGGCGTCGAACGCGAACGCCTCGGGCGCGGCGGCGAGGCAGCGGCCCGAGCTCTGGCAGCTCTGCGGATCGACGCGGATGCGGATCGGCACGTCGCCCTCCTCGCGACGGGCGTCTCGGCGGGGAGCTGCACGCCCGTGACGCAGAGAATACCGTCGCGGTTGCTTGACTTTCTACCTGCGCGCAGGTAGAAAACCTCCGTGACGGCCTCTGCCCCTGCGCGCCTGACCTCCCGCGCCGAGCGCACCCGCACAGCGATCCTCGAGACGGCGGAGTCCCTCTTCGCCGAGCGCGGCTTCGACGCCACCCGGCTCGAGGACGTGGCCGAGCGCGTCGGGATCCGGCGCGCGTCGATCGTCTACTACTTCAAGGACAAGCGCGAGCTCTACGAGGCCGTGCTGCACGACCTCTTCTCCGAGCTCCTCGCCGGCGTCGAGGCCGCGCTCGACAAGCCGGGTCCCCTGCTCGCGCGCGTCGACGAGGCCGTCGCCGCCTGGGTCGAGACCATCGGCCGGCGTCCGAGCCTGCCGCGCCTCCTGCTGCGCGAGGTGCTCGACGCGGGTGGCGAGACCCCGGTCCTGCGCGCGCACACCGAGCCCTTCTTCGCGCTCGTTCGGCGCGCGCTCGCGCGCTCGACGGACGCCGAGCTCGTCTCCGAGATCGACCAGTCGCACGTGACGAGCGCGATGGCGGGCGCGAGCCTCTTCCAGCTCGTCGCTCTTCCCGCGCTCGTTCCCGAGCTCGGGGGCGATCCGCTTTCGCCGGAGCGCCTGGCGCACCACCGCGAGCAGCTGGTCCGCCTGGCCCACCGGCTCCTGCGTGCGCCCCGACGCGCCGAGAGGAAGTGATGATGACAGGCCCGCCGGGGACGACCCGTTTGGCGCAGCGGAACCGCTCCCGACGCGCCGAAAGGAAGTGACGATGGCAGAGCCCGCCTACGACCCGTTCGAGGAGTTCAACCGCTCGCAGGGCCAGGGGCGAATCCGCGACCCGTACCCCTACTTCGCGCAGCTGCGGCGTCAGGCACCGGCCCACAAGATCCCGGCCACGAAGCTGCTCGGTGACCACCCGCGGCCGCCCGGCATGCCGGACCACATCTACGTCGTCGTCTCGCACGAGGCGGTCTGCCACGTGCTGCTCGACGGCGAGACGTTCTCGTCCCAGGGCTACGGCAAGACCATGGGCCTCGTCATGGGGCGCACCATCCTCGAGATGGACGAGCCCGAGCACGCGCGCTACCGCGGTCTCCTGCAGAAGGCGTTCACGAAGCGCGCGCTCGACCGCTGGGAGCGCGAGCTCGTGCGACCCGTGGTGAACGGGCTGATCGACCGCTTCGCTGGGCGCGGCCGCGCGGACCTCGTGCGCGAGCTCACGTTCCCGTTTCCCGTGACCGTGATCGCCGGCATGATCGGGCTCGACGAGAGCGATCACGACCTCTTCCACCGCCTCGCGATCGAGCTCATCAGCATCACGATCGACCCGCTGCGGGGGATGCGCGCCTCGCAGTCGCTGCGCGAGCTGTTCGCCCGCGTCCTGGCGGACCGCCGGCGCGAGCCGCGCGACGACCTCATGACCGTGCTCGCGCAGGCGGAGCTCGAGGGCACGCGGCTCGAGGACGAGGCGATCTACGCGTTCCTGCGCCTGCTCGCACCCGCGGGCGCCGAGACGACCTACCGCTCGTCGAGCAACCTCCTGTTCGGCCTCCTCTCGAACCCGGCGCAGCTGTCGGCGCTGCGGGCCGACCGCGCGCTCATGTTGCAGGCGATCGAAGAGGGCTTGCGCTGGGAGACGCCGCTCACGAGCATCATGCGGACGACGACGCGCGACGTGCGCATCGGCGACCTCGAGATCCCGAAGGACTCGCTCGTGTCGGTGAACCTCGGGGCCGCGAACCGCGACGAGACCCGCTATGAGCGGGCGGAGGAGTTCGACATCCAGCGCCCGCAGAAGACGCACATGGCGTTCGCCTTCGGCGCCCACCGCTGCCTCGGCATGCACCTCGCCCGCATGGAGACGAGCGTGGCGCTGAACGCGCTGCTCGACCGGCTGCCGAACCTGCGGCTCGACCCGGCGGCCGAGGACGTCCACGTCACCGGGCTCACGTTCCGCTCGCCGGTCGCGCTCCCGGTCGTCTTCGACGCCGCGTGAGAGGGCGATGAGCGGCGGGTTCCTCCTCGGCCTCGACTGGGGCGGCAGCGGCGCCCGCGCGTTGGTGCTCGACGCGTCGAGCGGCGCGGTCCGCGTCGCGCGCCGCCGGCTGGCGCCCGTGCCGCTCCCGGGGAGCGGCGGCTTCGCCTTCACCGTGGACCTCGAGGCCGGGCTGCGTGCCCTCGGCGACGCCGCGCGCGAGGCGCTCTCCTTGGCGGGCGCGGCACCGGAGGAAGTCCTCGGCGTCGCGGCGTCGAGCGTGCGCTTCGGCCACGTCGTGCTCGGCCCGGACGGCGAGGCCGTCGACGTCGCGAGCAACCGCGATGCGCGCGCCGCCGGCGAGGCGATCCGCCTCGCGCTCGAGTGCGGCGCCGACGTGCACGCGGTGAGCGGCCACTGGCCGCAGCCGCTCCTGGCCGTCGCGCGCCTCCTGCACCTGCGCGCCGCCGGCGCGCCGCTCGACGCCGCCGGGACGACCCTCCTCTCGATCGGCGACTGGATCGCGTGGCGCCTCACCGGCGAGCGCGCGACGGACCGCTCGCACGCGAGCCACACGGGCCTCTTCGACGTCGCACGCGGCGCCTTCTCGACCGCGCTCGCCGAGCGCCTCGGCCTGCCGATCTCGCTCTTCCCGCGCGTCGGCGAGGCCGGCGAGCAGCTAGGCGCGCTGACCGCCGAGGGCGCCGCGCGGCTCGGGCTGCGCGAGGGCACGCCAGTCGCGCTCGGCGGCTCGGACAGCGCGTGCGCGCTGCTCGGCGTCGGCGCCGTCGCGGCGGGGGAGCGGCTCGCCGTCGCCGGCACCACCGCGCCCGTCCTCGCGCTCGCCGGGCGGGCCGTGCTCGACGAGCCGCGGCTCTGGACCGAGTGCGCGGTCTCGCCGGACCTGTGGATGGTCGACAGCAACGCCGGACCCGTCGGCGAGTCGCTCGAGTGGCTCGCCGGCTGGCTCGAGCCGGGCGCCCGCAGCGGGGTCGCGGCGCTCCTCGCGCGGGCGGCCGACGCGCCGCCCGGCGCGGACGGCATGCTCTCGAGCTTCGGCGTCCAGGTCTTCGACGCGCGCAGCCTGCGTCTCCCCGTCGGCAGCTTCCACGCGGTTCCGCTCGCCCTCCCGCCCGGCGACGGAACCCGCGCAGCGGCCGCGCGCGCAGCGCTCGAGGGCGTCGCGTTCGCGCTGCGCGCGAACGCCGGGCAGCTCGACGCGGCGCTCGGCCCGGGCGCGCCGCTGCGGCTGGCGGGCGGGCTCTCGTGCAGCGCGTCGTTCGCCGCCCTCCTTGCCGACGTCCTGGGCGCGCCGGTCGAGGCGAGCGCCGTGCCCGACGCGACGGGGCTCGGCGCGGCGTTGCTCGCCGCCCCGGCCGCGGGTCTCTTCCCGGATGCGGCCGCCGCCGCGCGGGCGCTCGTCGCGCCGCCGCGGCGCTTCGAGCCCGAGCCCGAGCGCGCGGCGCTCTACGCGGAGCTCGCAGCGACCGCCGAGGCGCTGCGCGCCGCCGGCACGGCGGTGGACGCCGTGGCCGGCCCGCTCGCCATCGGCGCGCTGGCGGGACGCGGCGCGGCCGCCGGGCGCGCGAGCGCCCCCGCGCCGCGCCCGCGCATCCTCGCCACCGCCGAGCTCGACGCCGAGGCGCGCGCAGCGCTCGGCGCGCTGGGCGCGCTCGAGTACGCGAGCTTCCGCGAGCACGGCCGGCTCCTGACGGGGCCCGCGCTCGTGCGCGCACTCGCGGGCTTCGACGTGTTCGTGACGGAGGTCGACCTCGTCGACGCCGCGGCCCTGGCCGCGTGCTCGGGCCTGCGCGTCGTCGCGAGCTGCCGGGGCGACGCGGTGAACGTCGACCTCGAGGCCGCCACGGCGCACGGAGTCCCCGTGCTGCACGCGCCGGGTCGCAATGCCGAGGCCGTCGCGGACCTCACCCTCGCGTTCCTGCTCATGCTCGCGCGCAAGCTGGGCACCGCCGCGACGTACCTGCGGCGCCCCGAGGTCGGCGCGGGCGACATGGGCCGCATGGGGCAGGCGTTCGGCGCCTTCCAGGGCCGCGAGCTCGGCCGGGCGACGGTGGGCCTCGTGGGCTTCGGCGCCGTCGGCCGCGCCGTCGCGCGGCGGCTGCGGGGCTTCGGGACGCGCGTCCTGGTGCACGATCCGCTGCTCGACCCGTCCCGCGTCGCGCGCGAGGACGCCGAGCCCGTCGCGCTCGAGTTGCTGCTCGCCGAGAGCGACTTCGTCTCGCTGCACGCGCCGGTGACGGACGCGACGCGGGGCCTGCTCGGCGCCGCCGAGCTCGCGCGCATGAAGCCGGGCGCCGGGCTCGTGAACACCGCGCGCGCCGCGCTCGTCGACGAAGACGCGCTGCTCGACGCGCTCGGGAGCGGGGCGCTCGGCGGCGCGGCCCTCGACGTCTTCGCGGTCGAGCCCCCGGGCGCGGACCACCCGCTGCTCGCGCTCGACTCGGTGATCGCGACGCCGCACGTGGGCGGCAACACGCGCGACGTGGCGGCGCACCAGGGGCGCATCGTGGCCGAGGACCTCGCGCGGCTCCTGCGCGGCGAGCGCCCGCGCCACGCGCTGAACCCTGCGGTGCTCGAGACCTTCGCGTGGTCGACGCCGCGGCGCGCGCTCGACGCGGACACGCTGGCGCGGCTCGCCGAGCGCCCCGGGCCCGCGGTGTCCGACCTGCAGCGCGACCGCACCGGACGCGCGTCCTCGCGCGCGCGCGCCGCAGAGGCGGCCGCGGCCACCCCGGAGGGCGCGACTGCCGCGCTGCCCGCAGCCGCGGCGCCCGCGACCGCCGCGCAGCTCCCCGCGGCGACGCGCGCGCGTTTCGGTGCGCTGCTCGACGAGTTCGCGGCGCGCGCGCCGGCGTCCGAGGCGCTGCGCGCCGCGGCGCGCGAGCGCGACGTCGTGCTTCACTTCCGCGTCCCCGACGCAGGCGAGGAGGTGCACCTCCACCTCGCTCGCGGCGCGGTGACCGCGGGCCGGGCCGCGCCCGCCGCTCCCGCGGACGTGGAGCTGCGGCTCGCCGCCGACGTCCTCGACGGCATGTTCACGGGCCGCGTCCAGGCGATGCAGGCGGCGCTCGACGGCCGCCTCTCGTTCACGGGCGACACCGCCAAGGCGATGACGCTCCAGCAGCTCCAGCGCGAGCTCGGTCGGCTCTGGCGCGCGGCGCGCGAGGCGGTCGGCGACCCCGGCGACCTGACCGCGCTCGAAGGCGGCGCGGCCGAGGCCGCAGCCGCCGTCGCGGCCGACGACCCGCGCCAGGACGTCGTCCAGATCGTGCAGGAGCTGTACGCGCAGCAGCTCATCACGGCGACCGGCGGCAACGTGAGCGTGCGCATTCCCGGGCGCGACGAGCTCTGGATCACGCCGAGCCAGCTGTTCAAGGGCGACCTGCGGCCCGAGGTCCTGGTGCGCATCGACCTCGCCGGCCGTCCGCTCGACCCGAACGCCCGCGCGCCCTCGAGCGAGCGGCTGATCCACTGCGCGATCTACGCCGCGCGGCCCGAGGCGCAGGCGGTGATCCACGCGCACGCGCCCCACGCGACGACGCTCGCGAACGCGGACCTCCCGTTCGTCCCGATCTCCACCGAGGCCGCCTTCTTCGGCAACATCCCGCGCGTCCCGTTCATCATGCCCGGCACCCCGGAGCTCGCGCGCGCCGTCGGCGACGCGGCGAAGGAGGAGTGGGCCGTGCTGATGAAGAACCACGGCCTCATCGTCGCGGGCCGCAGCCTGCGCCGAGCGGCCGACATGGTCGAGATCGTCGAGCGCTCTTCGCAGCTGATCCTCGGCTGCCACGCCGTCGGACGCGAGCCGCCGCGCCTGCCCGACGACGCGGTGCGCACGCTGCGCCGCATGGGCGACCTCGTCGCGTAGCGTCTAGGCGCGGGACTTGCGGCGGACCTTCGCGCGGGGGCGGCGCGCGCGGCCGGTGGCCGCCGGGATCCGGGGCGCCGCGGCTTCGGCGGCGGCGGGCACCTCGAGCGGCGCGCGCGCGGGGGCGCTCGCGCGAGCGGCGTCGGCGAGCTCGGCGAAGGACGTAGCGACGAGGCCCGGAATCACGTCGAGGTCGGGCACGATGTCGGGGTCCGCCACGAAGCCCCAGTAGAGGCCGCCGGCGTAGCTGAAGAGCGCGATGCCGAGGCCCTGGTTCGGCTGAAGGTTCACCACCGGGTAGCAGGCCTCGATCTCGGCGCCTAGCAGGTAGAGCGGGATCTGGGGCCCGGGCACGTTGGTGACGACGACGTTGTACGGCCTGCCGCGAGCGCTCATGCGCACGGCGAGCGAGAGGAGCGACGAGCTCGTCCAGTCGCTCACCGCCGCCAGCACCTCCGCGCCGAGCGCCTGGCGCGACGCCTTGAGCCGCGCGGTCGTCTCGCGCACACGCGCGAGCCGCTCGAGCGGGTCGGGCTCGTGCACCGGAAGGTCGGTCATCCACAGCGCGATGCGGTTGCCGAGCCGCCCGCGCTCGTCGTCGGCGCGCACGCTCACCGGCACGTTGGCGCGCAGGCGCAGCCCGTCGACGTCGAGCCGGCGGCGCTCGAGGAAGCGGCGCAGGGCGCCGGCGACGGTGGCGAGCACGACGTCGTTCACCGTTCCGCCGAGCCGGTCCTTCACCTGCTTCACGTCGGCGAGCTTCATGTCGAGCCAGTCGAAGCTGCGGTGCGGGCCGAGCGGGCGGTTGAGCGGCGTGTTCGAGGCCGAGCGCAGGCCCGTTCCGAGCGTCTCGGCCACCGCGGAGGCGCCCTCGCGCAGCGTCTCGAGGAAGTCCCTCGGCGCCTGCAGTGCGCTCGGCCCGGAGCCGAGCAGGCGGATCGCGTCGCTCGCGCGGCGCTGCACCTCCGCGCCGAGCAGCTCGCCGGGCGTCGGCTCCCGCCGCGGCTGCCACGCGGGGCCACGTTCGAACGCGTCGTCCGGCGCGCCGCGCATCAGCACCGCCATGAGGTCGACGCCCGAGATGCCGTCGATCATCGCGTGGTGCGACTTCTGGACGATCGCGAAGCGCTCGCCTCCCTCTAGACCCTCCACCACCCAGAGCTCCCAGAGCGGCCGCGCGCGGTCGAGCGGCTGCGCGAGGATGCGACCCGAGAGCCGCTTCAGCTGGCGTCGGTCCCCGGGGTGCGGGAGCGCGGTGTGGCGCACGTGGAAGTCGATCTGGAAGTGCGCGTCGTCGACCCAGACGGGGTGGCCCTCGATCGGAACGTGCGCGAGGCGCTGCCGATAGCGCGGGATCAGGTGGAGCCGCGACGCGACGTACGCGCGCACGCGGTCGATGTCGATGCCGCCGCTCTTCGTGCGCAGCGTCCCGCTGCGCAGCACCACGG
>DATAGA010000454.1:0-3992 GCA_036257215.1 Myxococcota bacterium | reverse complement strand
CCGACGGGCGGCACGCTCGCGGTCACGAGCCGCATGACGCTCGACCACCGCGTGACGACGCCCGAGGGCCGGCTCGTCCCGACGCTCGCCGTCTGGCTCGACGACACGGGCCCGGGCATGTCCGAGGACGTGCTGCGCCGGGCGACGACGCCCTTCTTCGCGGCGCGCCGCGGCGGCACCGGCCTCGGTCTCGCGGTGGCGGACTTCTGGGTGACGCAGCACGGGGGCATGCTCCACCTCGAGAGCGAGGTCGGGCAGGGCACGCGCGCGCGCGTCACGCTGCCGCTGCGCCGGCTCGACGCGGCTGGAGCGCGCGCGCCGTCCGGGGACGCTCGGTGAACGAGCGCGCGCGGGTCCTCGTCGCCGACGACGAGGCGTCGATCCGCTTCGTCCTGCGCGAGACGCTCGAGTCCGCGGGCCACGAAGTGGTGGAGGCCGAGAGCGGCGACGCCGCGCTCGAGGCGCTCTCCGCGCGTCCCTTCGACCTCGCGTTCTTCGACATCCGCATGCCCGGGCCCTCCGGCCTCGAGCTGCTCGAGCAGGTGCGGGCGCTCGGCCGCGACGTCGCGGTCGTGATCGTGACCGCGCAGAACACGTTCGAGAACGCCGTCGAGGCGATGAAGCGCGGCGCGCTCGACTACCTGGTGAAGCCCTTCGGGATGGACGCGGTGCTCGCGCTCGTCGAGAAGGTGCAGCGCACGCGCGCGCTCGAGCGCGAGCTTCGCGCGCTGCGGCGCGAGGTCGGCCGCAAGGTGGCGCCGGGCGAGCGGCTCGTCGGCCGCAGCCCGGCGCTCCTCGAGGTGTTCAAGACGATCGGCCGCGTCGCCGCGAGCGACGTCGCGGTCCTCATCACCGGCGAGAGCGGCACGGGGAAGGAGCTCGTCGCGCGCGCGATCCACCAGGCGAGCGCGCGCACCGAGGAGCCTTTCGTCGCGGTGAACGCGGCGGCGATCCCGCGCGAGCTGCTCGAGAGCGAGCTCTTCGGCCACGAGCGCGGCGCCTTCACCGGGGCCATCGATTCCCGCCCCGGCCGCTTCCGCGAGGCGCGCGCAGGGACGCTCTTCCTCGACGAGATCGGCGACATGCCGATCGAGCTGCAGGCGAAGCTGCTGCGCGTGCTCCAGAGCGGCGAGGTGACCTCGGTCGGCGGCCGCAAGCCCGAGCACGTCGACGTGCGCATCATCGCGGCGACGCACCGCGACCTCGACGCCGCGGTGCGCAACGGTCGCTTCCGCGAGGACCTGCTCTACCGGCTGCGCGTCGTGCCGATCGAGATCCCGCCGCTGCGGGAGCGCAGCGAGGACGTGGCCGTTCTGGCCCACCACTTCGTCGCGCGCTACGCCGAGGAGCTCGGCACCGGCCCGCGCGTGCTCGCGCCCGACGCGCTCGAGCGCCTCCTCGCGCACGGCTGGCCGGGGAACGTCCGCGAGCTCGAGAACGCGATCAAGCGCGCGCTCGTCCTCTCGGCCGGCGAGGTGCTGACGCCGGACGCGTTCGCGTTCCTCGCCGCGCCCGCCGGCGGCGAGGCGGGCGCGGCGTCCACTGTCGGGCTCGAAGAGCTCGTCGAGCGCGAGGTCGATCAGGCGCTCGCGTCCGGGCAGGTGGAGCTGCACGAGGCGCTGCTGCGGCGCGTGGAGCGGCCGCTGCTCGAGCGCGTGCTCGCGCACACCGGCGGGAACCAGCTGCGCGCTGCCGCGCTGCTCGGGATCAACCGCAACACGCTGCGCAAGAAGCTGACCGAGCTGGGCATCGACGTGCCCGCGCGCCCGTGACCCGCGCGCGCGACGTGCGCGCCGCGCCGCGACGCCCCCTCCCGGTGCAGCGGTGAGCGCGGCCGCGCCGCGCAGCCCGCTCGCGGGGCTGCACGTCCTCGCCGACGACGACCCCCGCTGGCGTCACGGCCCGCTCGCGCAGGCCGACGCCGCGTGCGCCGGCGGCGCGGCGGTCGTCCAGCTGCGCTGCAAGCACGCGAGCGACGCCGAGGCGCTCGCGCTCGCGCGCGCGCTGCGCGAGCGCACGCGCGCCGCGGGGGCGCTCCTCTTCGTGAACGACCGCTTCGACCTCGCGCTCGCGGCCGACGCCGACGGCGTGCACCTCGGCCAGGAGGATCTCCCGCCCGCCCGGCTGCCCGCCGCGGCGCGCGCGCGGCTCCTCGTCGGGCGCTCGACCCACACGCTGGAGCAGGCGCGCGAGGCCGCGCGCGAGGGCGCCGACTACGTCGCGCTCGGCCCGGTGTTCGGCACGGCGTCGAAGAGCTCGCCCTGGCCGGCGCGCGGCGTCGCGCTCGCCGCGGAGGTCGCGCGTGCGGTGGCGCCGCGCCCGCTCATCGCGATCGGCGGCGTCGACGAAGCCGGCGCGCGCGCGCTCGCGGCCGCGGGCGTCGCGTCCGCCGCCGTGATCTCCGCCGTCGCCGACGCGGCCGACCCCGCCGCGGCGGTGCGCGCGCTGGCGGACGCGCTCGCGGCCCGAGGACGCGCCGCTTGAGCGACCTGCGCCCGCGCCTCGTCGCCGCGTTCGGAGTCTTCGCGCTCATCGCGCTCGCCTGGCTCCTCTCGCGCGACCGGCGCCGCTTCCCGGTCCGCGCGGTCGGCTTCGGCCTCTTGCTCCAGCTAGCGCTCGCGCTGCTGCTGCTGCGCACCGCGCCGGGCCGGGCGTTCTTCGTCGGCGTGAGCGACGCCGTGGCCGGCATCGTCGCCTACACGGACCAGGGCGTGCGCTTCGTCTTCGGCCCGCTGCGCGAGACGGGCTTCTCCTTCGCGCTCGGCGTCCTCCCGGTGATCGTCTTCATGGGGAGCCTCTTCGGGATGCTCTACCACGTCGGGATCGTGCAGCGGGTCGTGCGTCTCCTCGCGCGCGGGCTCGAGCGCACGATGGGGACGTCGGGCGCAGAGAGCCTCTCGACCGTGGCCGAGGTCTTCCTCGGGATGACCGAGGCGCCGCTGCTCGTGCGCCCGTACCTCGAGCGCATGACCGAGTCCGAGCTCTTCACCGTGATGACGGCGGGCATGGCGACCGTCGCCGGCTCGGTGCTCATCGCCTACGCGCAGATGCTCGGCGGCGACTACGCAGGGCACCTCGTCACGGCGAGCCTCCTCTCGGCCCCCGCCGCCGTGCTCGTCTCGAAGGTCATGATCCCCGAGCGAGAAACGCCGGAGACCCTGGGACGCGGCAGCCACCTCGTGCCGCGCACGACGGTGAACCTGATCGACGCCGCGGCCGAGGGCGGGCTCGCGGGGCTGCGCCTCGCGGCGTTCATCGGCGGGCTCCTCGTCGCGTTCGTCGCACTCGTCGCGCTCGCGAACGACGCGCTCGGCTGGCTCGGGTCGCTCGTCGGAGCGCCGGGCCTCACGTTCCAGTCGATCCTCGGCGTCGCGTTCGCGCCGCTCGCGTGGCTCATGGGGATCCCGTGGGCGGAGGCGCAGACGGTCGGGAGCCTGCTCGGCACGAAGACCGTCCTGAACGAGTTCATCGCGTACCGAGACCTCGCGGCGCTCCTCGAGCAGGGCGCAATCTCGCCGCGCTCCGCCGTGGTGGCTTCGTACGCCCTGTGCGGCTTCGCGAACTTCGGCTCGATCGCGATCCTGATCGGCGGCGTCGGCGGCATGGCGCCGAGCCGCCGCCCGGACCTCGCGCGCCTCGGCCTGCGCGCGATCCTGTCGGGCACGCTCGCGACGTGCATGGCCGCCTGCTTCGCGAACGCGCTCCTACCGTGAGCCGGCGGCGAGCGGCGCCCGCGCGCCGGTCCCGCCGAGGAGCCCGGCGAGGTGCTCGCCCACGTCGCGGCCGGCGACCTGGTTGCCGACGTCGGAGAGGTGCGTGTCGGACGGGCGGTAGTTCGCGCTGCCGCCCGCGAGCGCGTCCGTCGCGTCGACGACGGGGAGGCCCGCCGCGTGCTCGGCGACGAAGCGGCGCAGCGCGCCCGTGTCGTAGCGCGCGTCGAGGTCGGCGAGGTCGAGGCGCTCGCGCAGCTCGCGGTCGGCGAGGATCCGGTC
>DATAGA010000425.1:0-3390 GCA_036257215.1 Myxococcota bacterium | reverse complement strand
GAAGAACGCGCGCGCGACAGGTGCCGGGTCTCCGACGAGATCCTCCGGCGCGCCGCCCCCGAGCCATTCGGCCGGGAGTAGATCGCGGTACGGCGGCTCGAGGAAGCGGCGGCCGAAGAGCGCGATCACGCCGCGATCGCGTTCGGAGCGGATCAGCCGCCCCGCGCCCTGCACGACGCGCGTCATGCCGGGCAGCGCGTACGCGAGCTCGAAGCCGGCGCCGAAGCGCTCGTCGAAGCTGCGGCGCAGGAGCTCGCGCGGGAGGTCGGGTGGCGGGAGACACGGGCCGAGCACCGCGACGCCCGCGAGCGCGCCCGGCCAGTCGACGCCTTCGCCGAAGAAGCCGCCGGCGACGGCGAGGAGGAGGACGGGCGGATCGGCGGGCGCGGCCAGCGCCGCGAGGAGGTGCTCGCGCTCGCGTGGCCCGTCGTCGGGCCGCTGCGCGAGCAGCGCGCGCTCGAGCGGGGGGAGCGCCGCGCGGATCGTGTCCAGCCACGCGAAGCTCGGCGCCAGCGCGAGCACCGAACCCGGCACCGCTGCGGCGAACTCCGCCAGCCGGCGCGCGAGGCGCGGCGCCTCGCGCGCGCGCGCGCGCAGCTGCGTGTCGCCGCGCGGATCGATCACGACGGCGCGCCGTTCGGCGGGGAAGGGCGAGGGCAGCGCGAGCGCGTCCGTCCGCGCTTCGTCGAGGCCGAGCAGCGCGCGGCGCGCCTCGAACGGCCGCAGCGTCGCCGAGAGCGCGACGACCGAGCGGCAGCGCGCGAAGAGGCGCCCGAGGCGCCGCTCCGGCTCGAGGCAGTGGAGGCGCAGCGACGGCGCGCCGCGCGCGAACGCGACGCTGCGTGCGAAGCCCGCGTCCGCCCGCTCGAGCGACTCGAAGAAGCGCTGCGCGCCGAGTACGCCGGCGACGAGCCGGTCACCGGGGTCCAGCGAGCGCGTCCCGAGGCGGTAGCCGAGGTAGGCGGCCGCCGCGAGCTCCAGCGCGCCGCGCTCGTCCGCCAGGTCGTCCGCGGCGAACTCCCACTCCACCTCGCCGTCGCCTTCGGGCGCGGCGCCGCCGGCGGCGTCGGCCGCGATCGCCGCGACGCGCTCGGCGAGCGCGCGCGCGGCGCGCGCCAGCGTCCCGTGCACGGGCGCGCCTCCGGCGGCGGCCTCGCGCTCGAGCGCGCGCAAGGCCCCGAGCGAGAGCTCTGCGGAGCCGGCGGCGCGTGCGCGCTCGGGCACCTGGTGCGCCTCGTCCAGGATCAGCACGACGTCGCCGAGCGGCGCGCGCGCACCGAGCTCGGGCAGCGCGGCGAACGGGTCGAGCGCGTAGTTCTGGTCGGCGACGGTGAGGGCGGCGTCGCGCGCGAGGTCCGCGGCGAGCGCGTGGGGGCAGAGCTCGTGCGCGAGCCCGGCCGCGCGCACCGCGTCGGCGCCGAGGACCGGTGCGGACGCGAGCATGCGCTCGACGAGGCCCGGCGCGGCGCGCCGCGCCGCGTAGTCGCGCGCGAAGGCGCAGTGCTCCTCGTGGCACAGGAGCGTCCCCGTCGCACAGAGCTCGGGCTTGGGTCGCAGCGCGACGGCCGCCGCGCTGCCCGCCGGCGCCATCCGCGCGAGGGTCGCGAGCGCGCCGCGCTGCTGAGAGCCGCGCGAGGTCAGGAAGAGGACCCGCGCGCCCTCACGAAACGCGAAGCGCAGCGCGGGGAAGAGGACCGCGGCGGTCTTGCCGAGGCCGGTCGGCGCCTCGAGCAGGAGATGGCGGCGCTCGCCCAGGGCGCGCTCGACGGCCGCTGCGATCGCCGGCTGCCCCGGGCGCTCGCCTTCGAATGGAAAGCGCACGGCGCCTGCGAGGCGGCGGCGCGCCTCGCGTAGCGCCTCGCGCCGCCGCTCCTCGGCGAGTCGCAGCGAGAGCAGCGCGCGGGCGCGCGCCTCGATCTCCGCCGGGTCGATCGCGACGTCCTCCTCGCTCGCCACGGCGAAACCGCCGTCCGCCTCCGCCGCGAGGCGCACGAGCCGGGCGCGCACCGGCAGCCCGCGCACGCGAGCGAGCATCCACGCGTAGAGCGCGAGCTGGAGGCGCGCGTCCTGCGCGGCTCGGCCGTCCGCCTCGTCCGGCGCGCCGCTCTTCAGCTCCTCGACGACGAGCCCGCCGCCCTCGCCCGCGCGCACGCCATCGGCACGGCCGTGCAGGACCACGGCGCGCGCTTCGTGCTCGAAGGCGAGGGAGAGCGCGACCTCGGCTTCGAAGCTCGGGTCCTCGAGCCCCGCGTGCACCTGGTAGAGCCGATGGAGCAGGCTGCCGAGCCAGAGGCGCTCGGGTCCGACGAGGCTCGCGAGGCTCGGGCCGCCGCGAGTCCCGGCCACGAGCTCCGTCACCGAGACGTGGAGCTCGCCGGGGTCGGGCGGGGCGACGCAGCCGGCGAGCGCGGCGGTCAGGCGCCTTCCCGGTAGGTCGTGTGGCGGGGCGGTCCGGCGAGGATGTGCTCCGACCCCCAGCTCGTCACCTTGCGGAACGCCTCGGACGCGACGAAGCCGCGGAACGCCGCCTCGTCGGTCCAGCGCGAGACGATCAGGTACTCGGGTCCGTCGACGGCGCGGTACAGCTGCGAGTGGTCGTGGCCATCCGCCCCGCGCAGCGCGTCGAGCACGCGCGCGCACGCCGCTTCGAACACGGACTCCTTGCCCGGCAGCACCCGATAGTTCATGCCGATGGTGACCATCGCGCCTCCCGCGCGCGGCCAAGATACCCGCTCAGCGCGTCGCGGCCTCGGGGCGCAGGAACGCGAGCAACGAGCGCTTCACCTGGTCCGCGCGCTCGCCGCGCCAGCCCGGGAGCGTCGCGAGCACGAGCGACGCCTGGCCTCGCAGCTGGTCGGCCCCGCCGCGGGCGATCGCGGCCAGCGCGGCGGCGGCGTGCTCGCGGACGGCCGCGTGGGGGCATTGGTCCCGCACGGCCGTCAGGGCTTCGATCACGCCGAGGGTGCGCTCGTAGTCGGCAGCCAAGGCCCGAAAACACGACGGCCCGCCGGAAGGCGGGCCGTTTTACGACGACAACAACAAAATGATAGCACAGATCCCGACGGCCGCAAGGCCTTCCAACGAAATTCCCGGCGAGCCCGCCGGCACCGCAACTCCGGCGCGCAAAACGGGCCGGAAACAGGCCCTGGCACGGCGCCAACGGGGCGCTGGCCGGCGGCGTTTTCAGTTCGGAATTCGAAGCCGCCGCGATGGTGCGGATTCGGCGGTCGCCGACCCCGGCAGATTCAGGGCGTGCGTGCGCGGCGCGCCCGCCGGGTGAACACGAAGAAGTTCACGTTGTCGACGGCGTCCGCGAGGCCGGCCGCCTCCTCGACGGGGCGGAAGTCGCCGTGCGCGACGTCGAAGAAGAGCAGCCGCAGCCCCAGCAAC
>DATAGA010000056.1:0-7336 GCA_036257215.1 Myxococcota bacterium | reverse complement strand
GTCCGCCTCGCCGAGGAGCGCCTCGACGTCGTTCTCGTCGGGCAGCACGTCGAGGTCGTCTTCGCCGACGGCCGGAGCGGGTCGCGCGAGGTCGGGCGTCGGCGTCGCCGCGACGCGCGCCGCGGGCGGCGTGGGCACGGCGGGCGTGACCGGCGCGACGGGCGTAGGTCGCGGCGACACCGGGGCGGGAGCCGGGCGCGCGCTCGTGGCGCGGGCCTGGGGCGCCGAAGCGGGAGCGACGGGCGGTGCCGCTGCGCGCGCGGCGGGCGCGGGAGCAGCCGCTGCGGCCGGCGCGGCCGCGGCGCGCGCAGCTCCGGCCGCTGCGGGCGCGCCGGGGAGCTTCGCCGTCTGCACACGGTCTGTGCGCTGGCGCGTCAGGATCTCGGCCATCTCCTGCTCCGAGAGGCCGGACGAGAGCAAGATCTCGGTCGACGCCTGCTGGCCGGTCTCGCGGTCGCGGGCCGTCACGTTGACGATGCCGTCGCCGTTGATCTCGAAAGTGACGTCGATCCGCACCTCGCCGCGCGGCGCCTTCTTGAAGCCCGAGAACTCGAACTGGCCGAGGAGCTCGTTCTCGTCGGCCTTGCGCGACTCGCCCTGGTAGACGCGGATCTTGACCCGCTCCTGGTTGTCCTGGACGGTCGTGAACGCGCGCGTCTGCTCGATCGGGACCGGCGTGTTGCGCTCGATCACCGGCTCCGCGAGCCCGCCGGCGACGCCGATCCGCAGGGAGAGCGGCGTCACGTCGAGCAGGTACGACGGCTGGGACGGAGCCACGAGCGACGCCGCGTGGATCGCCGCGCCCATCGCGACGACCTCGTCCGGGTTGACGTCGGCCTTCGGATCCTGCTGGAAGTACTGGCGCACCGCGTCGCGGATGATCGGGAGGCGGGTCGGGCCGCCGACCAGGATCACGCCATCGAGGTCGCGCGCCACGACGTTCGCCTGCTGCAGCGCCTCGTCGCACACCTTGAACGTGCGCAGGACGAGGTCGTTGATGAGCGCCGCGTACTCCTTCACGGTGACCGTGCGCTGGATCGAGCGCGCTTCGCCGTCGGCCCCCGTGCAGATCTCCGGGATCACGATCTCGACCGAGTCGTCCACCGAGAGGGTCTTCTTCGCGGTCTCCGCGGCGAGCTTCAGCTTCTCGAGGCAGTAGGGGTCGTTGCGCAGGTTGATGCCCTCGCGCGCCACGAACTCGTCCGCGAGGAGGTCGATCAGGCGGTCGTCGAGGTCGTCGCCGCCGAGGTAGGTGTCGCCGCAGGTGGAGAGCACCTCGAACACGTCCTTGCCGATCTCGAGGATCGAGACGTCGAAGGTGCCGCCGCCGAGGTCGTAGACCGCGACCCGCTGGTTGAGGCCGCGGCCGAACCCGTAGGCGAGGGCGGCGGCGGTCGGCTCGTTGAGGAGCCGCAACACCTCGAGCCCGGCGATCCGCCCGGCGTCGCGCGTCGCCTGGCGCTGGTTGTCGTTGAAGTAGGCGGGCACGGTGATGACGGCCTGGCGCACCGGGTGGCCGAGCCGCTCCTCCGCGATCGACTTCATCTCGCGCAGCACCATGGCCGAGATCTCGGGCAGCGAGAACTGCTCGTCCCGCACCTGGATGCGCACGCTGTGGTTCGGGCCCTCGACGATGCGGTACGAGCAGACCGCCTGCGCCTTCTTCACCTCTTCGGAGAAGAAGTACCGGCCGATCAGGCGCTTCGCGCTCGAGACGGTGTACTTGGGATCGTGGATGACCTGCGCCTTGGCAGCGTTGCCGACGATGATCGTCCCGTCCTTCTGGAAGTGGACCACGCTCGCGGTCACGTTCTCGCCGTAGGCGTTGGGCAGGACGTCCACCTGCCGGCCCCGGGTGACGGCCACGCACGAGTTGCTCGTCCCGAGGTCGATCCCGATCGCGACCGCGTCCGCCATGGGTCCTCCGGGAGCCCCTCGCGACCCCCCCGACGCCCCCTCATCGGCAGGCTCCCGGCGGAGCCTGAGGCCCGAACCGGGCGGATTGGCAGCGGTTTCCCGCGGGCCGGGTTGGCCGCGCCCCCCCCGGTCTGCTACCTCCCGCGCCATGTCCGGCCACTCCAAGTGGGCGACGATCAAGCGCAAGAAGGGCGCAGCGGACGCGAAGCGCGGGAAGGTCTTCACGAAGCTGATCCGCGAGATCGCCACCGCCGCGCGCCTCGGCGGGGGGGACCCGAACGGCAACCCGCGGCTGCGCCTCGTGATGGACAAGGCGCGCGCGGCCAACATGCCCAAGGACAACATCGAGCGCGCAATCCAGAAGGGGATCGGCGGCGGCGAGGGCGACGCGTTCGAGGAGGTGGTCTACGAGGGCTACGGCCCGGGCGGGACGGCGATCATGCTCCGGGCGCTGACCGACAACCGCAACCGCACGGTGGGCGAGGTCCGGCACGTGCTCACGAAGTACGGCGGGAACCTCGGCTCGTCCGGCTGCGTCGCGTACCTCTTCGAGAAGCGCGGCCTGATGACCTTCGAGCGCCGCGGGCTCGACCCCGACGCGCTGCTCGAGGCTGCCCTCGAGGCGGGCGCCGTCGACGTCGTCGACGAGTCCGAGGCCGTCGACGTCGTGACCGCCCCCGGCGACCTCGAGGCGGTGCGGTCCGCGCTCTCCGCGAAGGGCTTCACGCCCGCGAGCGCCGAGGTCTCGATGGAGCCCGGCACCACCGTGAAGCTCCAGGGCGAGCAGGCGAAGACCATGCTCGAGCTCGCCGACGCGCTCGACGACCTGGACGACGTCCAGGGCGTGTACGCGAACTTCGACATCTCGGACGAGGAGATGGCGCGGCTCGCGTGACGGGCCTCCCCCCGGCCCGGCTCGGCTCGCTGATCCACTGAACCGTCCTCCCACGAGGCGCCATGCGCATCCTCGGGATCGATCCCGGCTCGGCGATCACCGGCTACGGCGTCGTGGAGGCGCGCGGCGCGCGCCTGCGCTGCGTGGCCCACGGAACGCTGGCGCCGCCGCGCTGCGCGGAGCTGCCCGCCCGGCTGGCGGCGCTGCACGCGGCGCTGCAAGAGGTGATCGGCGACCACGCGCCGGACGGCGTCGTGGTCGAGCAGGTGTTCGTCGCGGCGAGCCCGCGCTCGGCGCTCGTCCTCGGCCAGGCGCGCGGCGTCGCGCTCGCGGCGGCCGCGGCGAGCGGCCTACCGGTCTACGAGTACGGGCCGCGCACGATCAAGCTCGCCGTCGCGGGGAGCGGCGTCGCCGCGAAGGCGGAGGTGCAGCGCATGGTCGAAGCGCTCCTCGCGCTCGGCGCGCGCCCCGTGCCCGACGCCGCCGACGCGCTCGCGGCCGCGATCTGTCACCTGCGCGCCGCGGCGCTCCCGCGCGGCGCCGCGCGCGGGCGCTCGCGCTCGCGCGGCCGGCGCGCGCCGCGCTTCGCGCTGAGGATGGCGTGACGTGATCGGGCGTCTGGAAGGCCAGCTGTTCGAGAAGACGCCGACGCGCGTCCTCGTCGACGTGGGCGGCGTCGGCTACGAGGCGTGGATCCCGCTCTCGACCTTCACGCGGCTCCCGGATCCGGGGAAACGCGTCGCGCTGCGCGTCTACACGCACCTGCGCGAGAACGCGCTCACACTCTACGGCTTCGCGACGGAGCTCGAGCGCGACGTGTTCGAGCTCCTGCTCCACGCGAGCCGCGTGGGGCCGAAGCTCGCCCTCACCGTCCTCTCGGGGCTCGAGGCGCCCGCGGTCCTGACGGCGATCCGCACCGGCAACGCGCTCGCGCTCCAGGGCGTCTCCGGCGTCGGCGCGAAGCTCGCGCAGCGCATGGTGCTCGAGCTGCGCGAGCGCGCGCTCGAGCTGATCGTGCCGGGCGGAGAGCCGGGCGCGCCGGCGGCTGCGGCCGGCGCAGCGCCCGAAGCCCGGGCGCAGCTACTCTCGGCGCTCGTGAACCTCCAGGTGCCGCGCAGCCAGGCCGAGCGCATCGTCGAGGAGGTCATCGCCGAGCACGGCGACGAGGCCCCGATCGAGGCGCTCGTGCGCGCCGCGCTGCCGAGGCTCTCGCGGTGAGCCCCGACGTACGCGCCGAGCGGCGCGAGCTCTCCGGCGCGCCGCTCGCGGACGAGCGCGGCTACGAGGAGCGGCTGCGCCCGGGAACGCTGGCCGAGATGATCGGTCAGGACAAGCTGCGCGAGAACCTCGCGGTCTTCGTCGCCGCGGCGCGCGAGCGCCGCGAGCCCCTCGACCATCTGCTCTTCTACGGCCCGCCCGGCCTCGGGAAGACGTCGCTCGCCCGGATCGTGGCGCGCGAGATGGGCGCGCAGTTCCGCGCCACGAGCGGGCCGGTGCTCGAGCGCAGCGCCGACCTCGCGGGCCTCCTCTCGAACATCGAGGCGGGGGACGTCCTCTTCATCGACGAGATCCACCGCCTGCCCGCCGTCGTCGAGGAGGTGCTCTACCCCGCGATGGAGGACTTCCGCCTCGACGTGCTGATCGGCCAGGGGCCGACGGCCCAGTCGGTGCGGATCGAGCTGCCGCGCTTCACGCTCGTCGGCGCGACGACGCGCGCGGGCCTCCTCTCGGCGCCGCTGCGCGACCGCTTCGGCTGGTCGGCGCGCCTCGACTACTACGCGCCCGCGGACCTCGTCGGCGTGCTCGCGCGCTCGGCGCGGCTGCTCGAGATCGAGCTCGATCGCCCGGCGGCGGAGGCGATCGCCTGCCGCTCGCGCGGCACGCCGCGCATCGCCAACCGGCTGCTGCGGCGCGTGCGCGACTTCGCGGAGGTCCGCAGTGGCCGCGGCGCGCGCGTCGACGCGGAGCTCGCCGCGTTCGCCCTCGAGCGCCTCGACGTCGACGCCGCGGGCTTCGACGGTCTCGACCGCGCGCTGCTCCTCGCGTTGCTCGAGAAGTTCGACGGCGGCCCCGTCGGGATCGACACGCTCGCGGCCGCCGTCGGCGAGGACCGCGGCACGCTCGAGGACATCGTCGAGCCCTTCCTCATCCAGGAGGGCTTCCTCGAGCGCACCCAGCGAGGCCGCGTCGCGACCCGCCGCGCGCGCGAGCACCTCGGCGTCGCCGCCGCCGCGCGCGCCGCGCGCCAGGGCACGCTGCTCTGAGGCGATCCGCGCCGGCCCCGGGGCTAGCGCGGAGCGGGGTCGGGTTCGGCGTCGGGGGCGCGCAGCTCGGGCGGGACGGTCTTGGGCTCCACGCGCAGCTCGCCCGGACGCGCGAGGCGGCCGCGGTTGCGCAGCACGACGAGCGAGCGGCCGTAGCGCGTGTCCCAGGCCGCGACGTCGTCGAGGCCGTCGCCGTCGAAGTCGCCGACCACGGCGCGGTCCGCGTCGGGGATGGACTGCGCGGCCGCGACGGAGCCGAAGCCCGGACCGCGCTCGCCGAGGGCGCCGAGGCGCACGACCAGGCGCGCGAGGCTCTCGCCGACGACGAGGTCGCGCAGCCCGTCGCCGTCGAAGTCGCCCGCCACCGTCGGCAGCACGCCGGCGACGCGTCCTTCGCGCGTCTCGATCGCCAGCGTCACGGTGTCCTCGAAGCCCGGCTCGGCGGCGAAGGGCGCGCCGTCCCCGGGCCCTGTGAAGCGGAACACACGCACGCGCGCCTGCACGGTGTCGGTCAGCACCGCGCGCACGAGCTGCACGGCGCCGAAGGGGACGAGCAGCTGGACGGCTTCCAGCCGACCGTCGCCGTCGAGGTCCTCGAGGAAGATGGAGCCGAAGCCGCCGCTGCCCTCGATGCGCGCGTCGGGCGCCGCGCTCGGGTCGACGCCGGCGCCCGGGTTGCGCCAGATGCTCGTCGTGGCGTGGCTGCGGAGCAGCGTGCCGAACGTCTTGTGCTGCACGAGGTCCGCGCGCCCGTCGCCGTCGAGGTCGGGCGCGAAGAGGCTCACGGAGCTTGCGAGGAAGCGCAGCTCCTCGTCGTCGGTGAAGGGCCGCAGCGTGACGCGCCGGGTCGGCTGCGGCGGGAGGCCGTCCGGTCCGCCGCGGTAGACCGCGACGTCGTAGCGCGAGAGCGCGAAGACGTCCGCGCGGCCGTCGCCGTCGTCGTCGCCGCTCGCAAGCTCGGGCCAGGTGACGAACGACTCGAGCACGCCCGGCCGGACGCCCGCACTCGGGTCGCCCCCGTAGTAGAACGCGTAGAGCGGGAACGCGAGGCGGCGCGGCGCGCCGCCGTCGAGGGGAAGCAGCAGGAGGCCGTCGAACGCGGGAAGGAGGGCCGACGCGCGCGTCGAGCCGTCCCAGCGGTCGAGCATGGGCAGGCGCACGAAGCCCCGCGCGGGAGCGGGGAGCGGCAGCGCGGGGGAGAGCGCGTGCGAGCGAGGCGCGGGGGGCGCACCCAGGCTCTGCACGGTCAGCCGGTCGGCGTAGAGCAGCGCGAGCTCGGGCGGGCCCCCCGGCTCGAGGTCGGCGACGTCGAACGCCACGGCGTCGGCGGGGACGTCGAGCACGACCTCGCGCGCGACCCCGCCGCCCGGTGCGGGCCCGTAGATCGCGAGGTGGCGCCGCTCGTCGGGCGGCGAGCCGAGCGCCGAGACGACGGCGACCCGCTCCCCGCTCCCGCTGCCGGCCAGCGTCCAGGCCTCGAGCGGCCGCCCCGGAAGCGGGAGCGAGATGCGCTCGAACGGGGCGTTCGCATCGTCGTCGGCGCCGGCCGGCAACGCGGCCGCGAGCGCCAGCGCGAGCGCCGCAGCGCGCGCGAGCAGGGAGAAGCGCGGCCAGCGGGGTCGCACGGCCGCAGTGTAGGAGGGGGGCGCGGGGGCCCTCAACGCGTCGCGCCGGCCGGCCGATGCGACCTCCGAGGGCGTGCGCGCGCGCGCCGGAGGTCCGCGTCCCCATGGCGTCTCGTCTCGTCTGCCTGCTCCTGGCCTTGCCGCTCCTCGCGCTCGGCGGCTTCGGGATCGCGGCCGGGCTCGTGCCCGGGTACGACGCGCTGGATCCGATGCGCGGGCTGCTCGACGCGGTTGCCCCGCTCGCGGGCTCGAACGCCCGTGCGCTCGAGAAGCTCCTGGCGGGCTCGCCCGTGCGCTTCGCGCTCGCCGGCGTCGGCGCCGCGGTGCTCTTCCTCGCCGTGCGGCCGCGCCGCGGGGACGATGGCCCCGAGCGGCCCGCCAAGGGCGCTACTGCGAGCAAGCGCGGCAAGGGCAAGGACGACGCGACCGGGGTCGGCCTCTCGCGCAAGGCGAAGAGCAAGGCGAAGCGCGCCGCGGCAAAGCTCTCGCGCAAGGGCGAGCACGCCGAGGCCGGCGAGCTCTGCTTCCACAGCGGCATGCTCGAGAAGGCCGTCGAGTACTTCGAGAAGGCCGAGGACTTCGCCCGCGCGGCCGAGGTCTGCCACACGCTGAAGCAGCTCGACCGCTGCGCGGCG
>DATAGA010000391.1:0-5900 GCA_036257215.1 Myxococcota bacterium | reverse complement strand
CCCCCCAGCAAGGCGCGCCACGCCGGGTGCGTCGGCGCTCAGCGAGGGGCTCAAGACGCCTGCTTGGCGTTACGACGCCCCCCCGCGGCAAGGCGCGCCACGCCGGGTGCGTCGGCGCTCAGCGAGGGGCTCAAGACGCCTGCTTGGCGTTACGACGCCCCCCCGGCAAGGCGCGCAACGCCGCGTGCGTCGGCGCTCACCAAGGGGTCAAGACGCCTGCTTGGCGTCGTATTCCTCTAGGGTGTTCGGGCCCTCGACCAGGTCGACGCGGATGTCGTCGACGGCGATCGCCTTGTCGAGGATCTCCTTCAGGAGGCCCTCCACCGTGATCTCGTCGTACTCGGCGAGGGCGTCCTCGAGGCTGGACCCCGAGATCGTGAATTCGACGGAGGTCTTGATCCTGACGTCCATGGGCTCCGGGTCCGAGGCGCCGACGGGGCAGCCCCGGTGCGGCTGATGGTCGGTAAGTGCTGGAAAAGCCGGTGCTTTCCTGAGTTCTCTTGAAGATACCCGACCCCCCTGGAAAGGGCTATGGCCGGCGGGAACTTTTTTTCCTGCCCCGGGGGGTCACCGATTTCGCCCCACTGGCCACGAACGAATACAGCCACGCGGAGCCTCGGCGCGATGGAGCTTCGGCGGAGAATCAAGGACCGGATCCTGCGCTACCTGCACGCGCCCCGTCCGGGCCACGCGCGCCGTGGCTGGAACGACCCGGCCGCCCTGCGCCGGCACCTGCGCAAGGGCGACGTGCTGCTCGTCGCCGGCGACAACCGGACCTCCGCGATCATCCGGTACCTGACCCAGAGCGCCTGGTCCCACGCGGCGCTCTACGTGGGCGACGAGCTGCTGCGCCGGGGCGGGCCACGAGCCGAGGAGGCCCGCCGCCGCTTCGGGAGCGACGCGGCCGAGCTCGTCGTGGAGGCGCTGCCCGAGGGCGTCGTCGCCTCGCCGATCTCGAAGTACTTCGACTTCGACGTCCGCGTCGTGCGGCCCCACGGCCTGCGGCGCGAGGACCGCGACAAGATCCTCGCGGAGGCGCTCGCCGCGATCGGCTGGCTCTACGACGTGCGCAACGTGCTCGACCTCATGCGCGAGCTGCTGCCGCTGAAGCTCGTCCCCGGCCGCTTCCGGCGCGCGGCGCTCCGCCTCGGGAGCGGCGTTCCGACGGAGGTGATCTGCTCGAGCCTGATCGGCTCGCTGTTCCAGCACGTGCGCTTCCCGATCCTGCCGCCGGCGGAGGCCCCGGCGGGCGTGAACGGCAGCGCCGCCCACGAGCCGGGTCGCCTGAAGCGCCTCGTCTTCCGCCAGCGCGGCGCGCGCTACGCCGCCGGGGTCTGCCGCACGTGTCACCCGACGCTGCTGACGCCCGCGGACTTCGACCTCTCGCCCTACTTCGAGGTCGTGAAGTTCAACGTGATCGCCGACGGCGGCTTCGACTACCGCCGGATTCGCTGGGCGGGCGAGGAGACCGCGGTGGTCGCCCCGCCGCGGCGCGCGCCGCGGATCACGCTCGAAGCGCAGCCGCGCCCGACGGCGGGCGCCTGATCCACGCGACGGCCCGCTCGAGCACCGCGAGGGCGGCCTCGTCGGCGAGCACGGCGGCGACGCGGGCCGCCCCGATCGTGCGGCGCAGGAGCTCGAGCCCGGCGTAGCGGAAGGCGTCCACGGGAGCGCCCGGGCCACCCGCCGCGCGGTAGGCGTCGAGCGCGGCCGCGGCCGCGTGCGCGCCGCGCGCGGGCTCGCCCGCCGCGATCCCGGGCAACACGAGGTGCGCGAGCAGCGTCCCGACGTCGAACGCCGGATCTCCCACGTGGGCGATTTCGGCGTCGAGCAGCTTGGGACCGGTGGATGGGAGCAGGACGTTCCCGGCCTGGACGTCGGCGTGCACGAGAGCGCCGCGCGGCTCGAGGTAGCGGGCGTACGCGGCGTCCGCGATGCGGACGAGCGAGGCGTCCTCGCGCAGCGCGGCCGCCCGGGCCGCGAGCGCCGGCGAGAGCGGGAAATCGTTCGGCCGCAGCGGCAGCGCGAAGATGTGGTCGCCGTGGAGGCGGCGCATGGCGTCGTTCGCGAACGCGTTCGCAAGCTCGCCGTCTGCGCCGGTCGCCGCGTGGACCCGCCCGAGGAACGCCGCGAGCGCGGCCGCGGCCGGAGCGAGGTCCGCGCCGCGCGCGAGCGCGTGGTCCATGCGCTCGGCGTCGCCGAGGTCCTCGAGCACGAGGACGCGATTCTCCGCGTCGAACGCCTCGACGGCGGGGAGGACGCCTTCCCGGTCGAGCTCCCGCGCGCGGCGGAGGTAGCGCTCCTCGAAGAGGAGCCGATCCGTGCTGACCTCGTACTGCGGGAAGCGCTCGAGCGCGGGCCGCGCCTGCTTCACGACGAAGCTGCGGGCGGGGCTTTCCACCCTCACCCGGCGCACCCAGTTGATGTTCCCGTCGCCCGCGGGCTCGACCGCCGCGCGCGCCCCGGCGGGCACGAGGGCACGCTCGCGCAGGTAGTCGAGCAGCGTGTCGTCGGAGAGCGCGAGCTGCGTGCCCACGGGACGGCACCCCCCCGGCAGGTTCGGCCTCAAGTTTCGCTTCCAGCCGCCGAAACGCTCCCTACAGGTTCCGGGCCGATCCAGGGGGGGTGAGGTTCGGGCTGGACGCCCCGGTGGCCGTCGATGCGGTCCCGGGGCGTCTTCGCGTCCGGCGCTCGGCGCTCAGTCGCCGCCGTGGTGCGGCGCGGCCGGCGGCTGCGTTCCCTGCGCAGCCTGCAGATCGCGGGCGGCCTCGTCGTCGGCGAGGTCGCTGTGGCAGGCGGCCTTGTGGCCCGGGTCGGCGCCCATCGCGTGGCGCGTCTTGCTCGCGAGGCGGTGCAGCTCCGCCGGCGACAGCACGCCGCGCCGCTCGAGGATCTCGCGCTGCTCGGGCGTGAGCGCCGCCGAGACGCGCGGCTTGCGCCAGGCGTACTGCGCGTCCTTGCCGGACACGAACTCGTCGATCTCCTTGCTGATGCGCACCGAGCACCAGTCGTGTCCGCACATCGCGCAGAAGTCCGTGTCGACGTCGAGGTCTTCGTCGTGGAAGGCGCGCGCCGTGTCCGGATCGAACGAGAGCTCGAAGTGCTTCTCCCAGTTGAGGGCGGCGCGCGCCTTCGTGAGCTCGTCGTCGCGGTCGCGCGAGCCCGGGATCCCGAGCGCCACGTCCGCGGCGTGGGCGGCGATCTTGTACGCGATGCAGCCCTGCTTCACGTCGTCGCGCTTCGGGAGGCCGAGGTGTTCCTTCGGCGTGACGTAGCAGAGCATCGCCGCGCCGTGGTACGCCGCTGCGGTCGCGCCGATGCAGCTCGTGATGTGGTCGTAGCCGGGGAAGACGTCCGTGACGAGCGGTCCGAGCACGTAGAACGGCGCGCCGTGACAGAGCGTGCGCTGGAGCTTCATGTTGTACTCGATCTGGTCGAACGGCACGTGACCGGGACCCTCCACCATCACCTGGCAGCCGTGCCGCCACGCGCGCTCGGTGAGCTCGCCGAGCGTCGCGAGCTCGCGCAGCTGCGCCTCGTCGGAGGCGTCCGCGAGGCCGCCCGGGCGCAGCCCGTCGCCAATCGAGAACGTGACGTCGTGGCGCCGCATCACCTCGCAGATCTCGTCCCACAGCTGGTACATGAGGTTCTGCTGGCCGTGTTGGATCATCCACTTGGCGAGCAGCGAGCCGCCGCGGGAGACGATCCCGATGAGGCGGCGCTTCACGAACGGAAGGTGCTCGTAGAGCACGCCCGCGTGGATCGTGAAGTAGTCGACGCCCTGGCTCGCCTGGTGCTCGAGCTGCTCGAGCACCGTCGCGGCGTCGAGGTCCTCGATGCGGCGGCCGACGATCATCGAGTAGATCGGGACGGTGCCGATCGGCACCGTCGACGCGCGCACGATCGCCTCGCGCGTCGCGTCGAGGTCGCCCCCCGTCGAGAGGTCCATCACGGTATCGGCGCCCCAGCGCTCCGCGAAGCGGAGCTTCTCCACCTCCTCGGCGGTGTCGCTCGCGATCGGCGAGGCGCCCATGTTCGCGTTCACCTTCGTGCGGCTCGCGCGGCCGATGCACATCGGGTCGAGCGCGTAGCCCAGGTGGGTGCGGTTGGCGGGGATCACCATGCGCCCCGCCGCCACCTCGTCGCGCACCTGCTCGGGCGAGAGGTGCGGCTCGCGCTCCGCGACGCGGCGCATTTCGGGTGTCACGGCGCCGAGGCGCGCGTGCTCGAGCTGCGTCACCGGCACGAAGCCCGCCGGCGCGCGCCAGCGCCCGCCCTCGAGCACCCAGTCGGGCGGCATGAAGTCCCACGCGGTCTTCTCCGACGGTGCGGGCATCCCGGGCGCGTCGGGCGAGCTGAACGACCACGGTGTCCCGACGCGCGGCGCGCGCGCGAAGCTCCCGGGGTTCGTGCCCTGCCCGGCCGACGACGGGTTGTGGCCGAGAGGCGGCAGCTCGTAGGGCCGCGGCGCGGAGTCGTTGGACGTGGCGCTCATTGGGGAGCTCCTTCTGCCGGAGCGTCCTGGATGGAGCGCCGCTGAGCCTTCCCTACGCTCGTACGAACGAGATCAGGTTCGAGGGGACTCTCTCAGGCCCGGCGTTCGCCGAGCCACCCCCAGGCTCCGACTGCGCGAGGCTACCACGCGGGCCCCGGCGTCGCATCGCGCGCGCGGCGACGGCGGCGCCGTCGCGCCGCAACCGGTAGCCTCCGCCGGTCATGGCACCGCATGGGATGCGCCTGCGACGCGCCGCCGTCGCGGCGCTCGCCGCGGGGCTCGCCGCGGCCGGCTGCGATCGCGCGGTCGAGCCGTTCGACCCGAACGAGCGCGTCGCGGCGCCCGATCTCTCGAAGATCTTTCCGAAGGGCGCGGAGCGGGCGCCGGGCGACGGAGCCGTCGCGGGCGCGATGCGCGGAGCGCCGCCGCCCGGTGCGCCCGGGCCCGGCGGTGCACCGCCGCAGATGCCCATGGGAGTCCCGGGCGCGCCGCCGGGGACGGCCCCGACCGCGGGTCGGGGCGGGGCCGAGGCGGGCGAACCGATTCGCGGGCGCATTCTGCTCGCGCCCGCGCTCGAGGGCCGCGTGCCCGCCGGCGCGGTGCTCTTCCTCGTCGCGCGCACCGGCGAGGGCGGCCCGCCCGTCGCCGTGAAGCGCATTCCCGACCCGAGCTTCCCGCTCGACTTCGAGCTCGGCCCGGGCGACCGCATGCTCGAGGGCGTCCCGTTCACGGGACCGTTCGAGCTCGTCGCGCGCGTCGACGCCGACCGCAACGCCGCGACGCGCAACCCCGGCGACCTCCAGGGCGCGAGCCCCGCGCGCGTCGCCCCGGGCGCCGAGGGCGTCGAGCTCGTGATCGACACCGTCCTCTAACCCGACAGCGCCTCCAATCGCTCCAGCGCGTCGCGCGTGCCCGCGGCCACGAGGACGTCGCCGTCGTCGAGGCGGTCGCTCGGAAGCGGGACGCGCAGGTCGGCTCGGTCGCGGCCTGCGGCGGGGCGCCGCACCAGCAGGACCAGCGCGCCCGTACGCGCGCGCAGGTCGAGCTCGCCGAGCGTGCGTCCGGCGAAGGCGTGGGGCGCCGCGACGTCGCGCAGCACGAAATCGTCGCCGAGCTCGACCTCGTGCACGCGCTTCACCACCGCGACGCTGCTCGAGAGGCCTCCGGCGAGGTCTCGCCGCAACATCTCCTCGCGGTACGCGTGCATGACGTCCCGCTCGCGCACGCAGCCGACCAGCCGCTTCGGGTCGTCCGCCGCCACGACCGCAAGCTCCTCGAGCTGCCGGCCGGCGAAGACGTGCGCCACCGTGTCGAGGTCGTCTTCCTCCGTCACCGTCGCGAGGTCGCCCTCCACGAGGTCCCCGGCCACGACGACGCGCGTGAGCGAGTCGCGATCGAGCAGGAT
>DATAGA010000375.1:0-1820 GCA_036257215.1 Myxococcota bacterium | reverse complement strand
CGTGCCGCGCAGCGCCGTGCGCATCGATTCGAGCGCCCTGCCGAGGTCTCCGATCTCGTCGCGGCCGCCGGACGCCATCGGGATGTCCAGCCGCCCTTCCGCGAGCTGCGCGGCGCTGTCCGCGAGCCGCTTCAGGCGCAGCGTGAAAAGGCTCGCGACGATCAGCCCGAGCACGACCGCGATCCCGACGGCGATCGCGAGCGCCGTGAGGCGCTCCTCGCGGACCGCCTCGAGCGCGCCGACGACCTCGGGCGGCCTCGTCGCGCGGGTGAGCACGGCGCCGGCGAGCTCTCCGTTGCGGAACACGGGGACCGAGACGTCCGTGACTTCGCCCCCGTGCTCGCGCACGATCCGCCCGCCTCGCAGCGCGGCGCGGACCGCCTCGCCGCGCTTGCGGACCTCGGAGAGATCGACGCTGAGGACGATCCGGGGCGTGATCAGGCGACCCTGGCGGTCGAAGACCCACGCCACGAAGTCCTCGCTGCGGTTGTCCTCGAGCACGGACTCGGTCGCTCCGCGGTCGAACTCGCCCAGCTCGTCGGCGAGCGTCACGGTGCGCCCGACGGTGATCTCGACGGAGCGTTCCTGCGCCGATTCCTCGCTCGACCCGCTGACGAACAGGTACACCGACGCGCCCGTGACGATCCCCACGAAGGCGAACGCGAGCCCGAGCCACAGCCTGACGCCGACACGACGACGGGGACGTACCGGTCCATCCGACCGGCGGAGCGCAGGCGCCATGTGTATCTCTTAACAGAACAAAGCGCGCGATGTGACAAGCACATCGCGCGGTCACGGGTGATCCCGAGCTCTCAGGCGAGTACGGCGGCGGCCCGATAGAACAGCGCCTCGAGCGCGAGCTCCTCGGAAACGTGGACCCGGAGGCGCCGCTGCGTGTCGAGCACGAGCTCCGCGGCGCGGCGCGCCGCCCGCGGGTCGAGCCCCTCGGCGTCGTCGCGCAGCTCGGCCTCCCGGTCCGCGTTGACCGCCAGCTCGGCGGCACCCTCGCCGGTCGCGGCGAGGTCGCGGAACCATGCCGCGCAGATGGCCAACCCCAGGTCAAGCACCTCCACCCGCCGGCGCCGTCCCGCGCGCCGGCCCGCCTCCTCGGGCTCGCGGCTTCGGCGCCCGCGCTCGCCGCGAAGCATCGCCTCGCGTTCGGCGACCCGCGCCGTGGTCTCGGTCGCGGCCTCCTTCCCGGCCCGCTCCGCCGTGTCGAGCATCGCCAGCCACGGCGCGTCGCCAAGGCGGTTGGAGCGTGCGGCCCGCGCGCACGCTTCGGCGCTGGAGCGCAGCTCGCGCCCGGGGTTCGTGAGCAGGAAGAGCGCCCGTTCGGCGTCGCCGCCGCACAGCCGCGCCGCCGCGCGACGCTCGGCCTCCGGCGCCTCGAGGGACGCGCTCGCGAGCCGCTCCTCGACGGCGTGCGGGGGAAGCGGGGCGAATCGAACCGGCTGGCACCGCGAGATCACCGTCTCGAGCAGCGTCGCCGGCTCGGAGCTCAGCAGAAGCAGGTGGGCGAACGCCGGCGGCTCCTCGAGGGTCTTCAGGAGCGCGTTCTGGCTCTCGTCCCCCATCGCCTCGGCCGCCTCGATCACGAACACCCGGCGCTCGCCCTCGAACGGCCGGTACGCCGCGCCCCTGATCACCCGCTCGCGAACCTCCTCGACGAGGTGCTGGGTGCCGGGTGGGGTCAGCCACACGAGGTCGGGATGCGGCGAGGGCCAGGCGAGGGCGCGCCTTCGCGCGTCGTCGGGGTCCGGCGCCCCGGTCGCAAGGATCTCGGCCGAGAACGCCCGCGCCGCGTCGCGCTTGCCCGTGCC
>DATAGA010000359.1:0-5670 GCA_036257215.1 Myxococcota bacterium | reverse complement strand
GCCCTTGCTGGACTCCGCGCCCGCCGAGGCGCGCGCGGCCGCGCCCGGGCGCGCGCCCGGGAGGTGGTAGTGCGCGACGCGCACGAAGCGGCCGCCGGCGTCGGCAGGCCCCGGCTCGACCGGCGCGAGCGGAGCGGGCGTCGCGGCGGCGGCCTCAGGGCCCGGGTCGGCGAGCGCGTGGCCCGAGCTCCGCTTCGCCGCGAGGTAGTGGCGGTTCCAGGGCGAGCCCTGCGCGGCGAGCGGCCGCACGGCCGCGATCGCGACGCCGGCGTCGCGCAGCGCGTCGGCCTTCTCGGGGTTGTGCGTCAGCAGGACGAGCGGAGCCTCGAGCCCGAGCAGGTGCGCCATGAACGCCACCGCCTCGTAGCGGCGCTGATCCCGCGCCAGCCCGAGCGCCGCGTACGCCTCGAAGGTCGTCACGCGCTCGCCGCTCGCCTGCACCAGCATGCGGTCGAGCGCCTTCGCCGCAAGGCCCGCGCCGCGGCCCTCCTGGAACAGGTAGAAGAGCACGCCGCGACCGGCGCGCGCGATCTCGGCGAGCGCCGCCTGGAGTTGGCCGGCGCAGTCGCAGTCGCACGCGCCGTAGGCCTCGCTGGTCACGCACGAGGAGTGCACGCGGGCGAGGAGCGGCGCGCCCCCGCGCGGGTCGCCGCAGACGAGCGCGAGCGCCGGGTCGCCGCTGCGCAGGCTCCGGAACCGGTGGACCGCGAAGCGCGCGCCGGCGGCTTCGAGCCGGTCCTCCCCCTCTCGCAGCAGCGTGCCGTGGATCGAGCCGCCCATCAGTCCGGGTCGCGGAACCTCGGCGGGCGTTGCTCGAGGTTGGCGCGCACCGCTTCGACCTGGTTCGGCTTTCCGATGACGGAGCGCTGGAGCTCCTCCTCGAGCCGGAGCCCGCTCGCGACGTCGCCCTCGTACGCGCCCTCGAGCAGGCGCTTCGCGGCGCGCACGGCGTCCGGCGAGCGCCCGGCGATCTCGCGGGCCAGCGCGAACGCCTCGTCGCGCGGGCTCTCCGCGACCCGGGTCGCGAGCCCAAGCCGCACCGCCTCCTCGGCGCCGACGATGCGCGCCGTGTAGGTGAGCTCCTTCGCGACGTCGAGGCGCACGAGGTGGCGCAGCGTCTGCGTGCCGCTCATGTCCGGCACGAGGCCCCAGTGCAGCTCGCGCACCGAGAGCCGCGCGTCGGGGGCGAGCAGGCGCACGTCCGCCGCGAGCGCGATCTGGAGGCCTCCGCCGTAGGCGACGCCGTGCACGGCGGCGATCACCGGCACGGGCAGCTCGCGCCAGATCCAGGCGGCGCGCTGCGCGTGGTTGGCCGGGCTCGGGGCGCTGCGGTCGAAGAGGTTGCGCGACGGGCCGCCCTGGGCCGTCTGCCGGAAGCCCGAGAAGTCGAGGCCGGCGCAGAACGCCCGCCCTTCTCCCGAGAGGACCACCGCGCGCACGCCGCGCTCGCGCGCGAGCGACTCGCCGGCCGCGACGAGCGCGTCGAACATCTCGGCGTCGAGGGCGTTGAGCTTGTCGGGGCGGTTCAGCCGGACGTCGGCGACGCCGTCGTCGGCGAGCGCCAGGGTCACGCGGTCGGACATGGGGGCGCGCCTCCTCTACTTCACCTGCCGCAGCAGCTCCGAGAGCCCGTAGCCGACGCGGTCGCCGACGCGCCAGCGCGTCATCCCCTCGCCGATGTGCGTCACGCGGCCGTCGCGCCGGTTGCGCAGCGGGATGAAGCCGGTGACCTCGCCTTCGATCGCGAGCTCCTCGCCCTTCGCGGTCCGCACCCGCGCGCGCACCTTCTCGTGGTAGAGCCCGTTGGCGCCGTAGTCGGCCTCGACGCGCGCGTCGACGATCGGCTCGAGCTCGCCGTTGCGCACGAGCACGCCGCCGCGCCGGACGTGCTTGCCCGCGGGGTCGCGCTGGATCACGGACACCATGGCGCCGAAGTCGGGCCCGAAGTTCATGGTGAGCCAGTCGTACGAGTGGATCGCCTGCCACGTGCGCGGACCCCAGGAGTGGTCGCGCAGCCCGTAGCCGTCCAGCTCAAAGCGCTCGCCCTCGAGATCGAGCGAGCCGGTCACGTGCATGTGCTGCTCGTAGTGGGCGCGCGCGAACTGCTGGTCGGGCGGCGTGTCGTCGCTCGCGGACCCCGCCGAGCCGTAGAGCGGGCCGGCGGCCTCGTGGAGGAGGTCGAGGCGGACGCGCCGCTTCGGGCTCTCGCGGAACGCGCGGCCGGGATCCGCCATGGCGCGCGGATCGGCCAGGTCGAGCAGCGGACCTTCGTACACCGTGCGCAGCCGCTCGGTGGGCTCCAGCACCTCGAAGCGGAGGCCGCCGGCGTCGAACGCGTCGTTGTTCGCGATCGCCGGCCGCTGGAACGTGAAGAGCACGCGCCCGGCCGGCCCCCGCGCGGCCTCCCCCTCCTTCGCGGGGAGGTAGAGGCAGACGGTGAGCTCGGCGTAGCCCTCGTTGGCGCGGTTGCCCAGCCGCACGAAGCCGCCGAGCGACCGGCTGCGGTCGAAGAAGTTGAAGTACATGCTCTCGTTGAACGCGGGCTCGGGGCCGAGGGGGTGGAGGCCGTCGTCCTCCGGGACCAGGTTGCCGATGATGCGGGCCAAGGCGTCCTCCGGGGCGTCGCCTTATGCTACCCCGGCCCCGGCCGCCGGGCCGGGCCACGGGAGGTCGCATGAGCTTTCTGCGGGGCATCGTGGTGCGGCTGCGGACCGGCGACGCGCGCTACGCCGGGACCGACGACCCGCTCTTCCTCTCGGTGTCGGGAGCGGGCGGCGGCCGCGAGTTCCCGCTGAACGCGCGCTGGTACGACGACGCCGAGCGGCGCTCCGACGTCCGCTACGCGCTCGGCGACGTCTGGGACGAGGCGGCGCTCGTGGGCGTGAAGCGCCCGGTGATGGCGGACGCGGACTGGAACGACCCGAAGCTCTTCTACGTCGTTTTCGAGGCGATCGACCGGGTGTCGCTCCGCAAGCAGGGCGGCCGCCGCCCCACCGACGACGACGCCTACCAGCTCGACCTCATCGAGGTGCAGCTCTTCGGCGAGCGCGGGCAGCGGCGCCTGTTCCGCTGCACCACCGCGATCTGGCTCGGCGTCAGGTACGGGCTCGAGGTGTGGCTGCCCGAGGTGGCCTGAGCCGGAGGCGCAGCTCATCGACGCGCGCGCCGTCGTCGCGGCGGTGCGCGGTGTGCTCGGCGAAGTACTCGAGCGTGCGTCCGGCCTCGGCCCGCTCCTGCACCAGGTAGTGGCCGACCGCCTCGTGCAGCCGCCGGTCCGCGAAGAAGTGGCAGCTCCAGGTCGGGGTCGCGTCGAAGCCGCGCAGCTGCTTGTACTCGCCGCCCGCGCCCGGCTCGAAGCGCGGGAGGCCGGCGCGGATGCAGTGCTCGATGCCCGCGTAGTAGCAGACGTTGAAGTGGAGGTGGCGGAGCGGGCGCAACGCGCCCCAGTAGCGGCCGTAGAGCGCGTCCTTCTGGACGTTCACCGCGCCGGCGAGCAGCTCCTCGCCGCGGTGCGCGACGGCGAAGCAGAGCCGGTCGCGGAAGCGCTCGGCGAGGAGCTCGAAGAAGCGCGCGTTCAGGTACTGGCGGCCCCAGGGGTGGTGCACCACGGTGACGTGGTAGATCTCGTACATGCGGGCCACGAGCGCGTCCGGAATCGCGTCCCCGACCAGCGACTCGACGCGCACGCCCTGCGCATCGAGCTCGCGTCGCTCGCGCCGCACCTGGTTGCGGCGCTTGCTGCGCAGCGAGTCCAGGTAGTCGTCGAAGTCGCGAAAGCCCCGGTTCGTCCAGTGGTACTGGAAGCCGAGGCGCGGGAGGAAGCCGGCCGCCTCGAGGGCGGCGCGCTCGTCGTCGAGGCAGAAGTTCACGTGCACGCCGGAGAGCTCGTTGGCGAGGCAGAGCTCGCGCAGGCCCTCGGCGAGCGCGCGCAGGAGCCGCGGGCGGTCCGCGCCCTCGGCGGTGAGGAGGCGCGCGCCCGTGACGGGCGTGAAGGGCACGCCGGCGAGCAGCTTCGGGTAGTAGTCGATGCCCGCCCGCGCCGCAGCGTCGGCGAAGCCCCAGTCGAACACGAACTCGCCTTCGCTGTGGCCCTTGGCGTACAGCGGACACGCGGCGACGACGCGCCCGTCTTCGCGCGCGACCAGCGGGCGCGGCGCCCAGCCCGTCTCCGGACGCGCGCAGCCGCTCTCCTCGAGGGACGCGAGGAAGCCCCACTCGAGGAACGGCGAGCCGGCGGGGCCCGCGAGCGCGTCCCACTCGGCCCCGGGCAGCGTCGAAACGCCCTCCAGCAGCTCGAGCGCGGGCATCGGCCCAGTGTAGCGGCGCGCGCCGCCGCGGCGGTGGGTGAGCGCTTGCTATCCTCGGCCCGATGCCCGAGCCGGGAACCCCCGATGGACCGTCCCGCGAGCGCCGCCGCGGCCGCCGCGGCGAGACGCAGGTGCTCGAGCGCGAGGCGACGCCGCCGCGCTTCAAGGTCGTGCTCTACAACGACGATTACACCCCCATGGAGTTCGTAGTCCAGCTGCTCGAGGCGGTCTTCTCGATGGGCCCCTCGGAGGCGACGCAGGTGATGCTCCACATCCACCGCAAGGGCTCGGGTGTCGCGGGGGTGTACGTGCTCGAGGTCGCCGAGACCAAGGTCGCCACCGTGCACCGTCTGGCCGAGGCCCGGGGCTACCCGCTGCGCGCGGGCGTGGAGGAGACGTGAGCCGCATGACCCGCGAGCTCGAGCTCACGCTCCAGGCGGCGGTGCGCGAGGCGCGCCAGCGCCGCCACGCCATCCTCACGACCGAGCACCTGCTCTACGCGCTGCTCCACGACGAGCGCGGCGAAGAGGTGCTGCGCAACGCGGGCGCGCGGCCGAAGCGGCTCAAGGCCGAGCTCGAGCGCTTCTTCGCCGAGCAGGTCGAGACGCTGCCCGAGGGCGCCGAGGGCTCGCTCCAGCAGAGTCTCGCGTTCCACCGCGTGGTGCAGGGCGCGCTCCAGCACGCGGCCGGCGCGGAGAAGGACGAGGTCGAGGCGGGGGACCTCCTCGTCGCGCTGTTCAACGAGCCCGACTCGCACGCGCTCGCCCTCTTGCGCGCGCAAGGCGTCTCGCGGCTCGACGTGCTGAAGTTCATCTCGCACGGCATCTCCAAGCTCTCGCGCGAGCCGAGCGAGCGCGCGGCGCCGGCGCGCACCGGCCGCGGCGAGCCCTCGGACGACGAGCTGCCCGAGGACCCGCTCGAGGCCTACGCCGTCGACCTCACCGCGCGCGCCCGCACCGGAGCGCTCGACCCGCTCGTCGGACGCGAGCGCGAGCTTGAGCGCACGGTGCACATCCTGGCCCGGCGCCGGAAGAACAACCCGATCTTCGTCGGCGAGACGGGGGTCGGGAAGACCGCCATCGCCGAGGGCCTCGCCCAGCGCATCGCCTCCGGCGACGTGCCGGACGACCTGCGAGACGCCGAGATCTTCGCCATCGACCTCGGTGCGCTGCTCGCCGGCACGCGCTACCGCGGCGACTTCGAGGAGCGCTTCAAGGCGCTGATCGCGGCCGTGCAGGAGCGCGACAACCCGATCGTCTTCATCGACGAGATCCACACGATCCTCGGCGCCGGCGCGGCGCAGGGCGCGACGGTCGACGCGTCGAACATGCTCAAGCCGCTGCTCCAGTCGGGCGAGCTGCGC
>DATAGA010000344.1:0-4336 GCA_036257215.1 Myxococcota bacterium | reverse complement strand
CGAGATGTCCTTGTCCTGAGCCTTGAGGACGCCGGCGCCGTTCTTGTTGAGACCGTTGATGCAGGCCTGCTGGGGCTTGGTCTGCGCGACGCATTCGCCCTGGCACTCCGGGAAGGAGCAGCCGTCGCCGTCGACGGTGTTGCCGTCGTCGCAGCTCTCACCCGCGGCCTCGTTCACGTTGTCGTCACCGCACGCGACGTTGGTGCAATCGTCGTCGCACGTCGCCGACTCGCCGCTCGTGTCGCACTCCTCGGCGCCGTTCAGCACGCCGTTCCCGCACTCGCTCTGGCAGTTCGCGTCGCAGCCGTCGTCGGCGACCGTGTTGCCGTCGTCGCACTCCTCCGCCGGGCCGGGGGCCGGGTCGGGATTGATGACGTTGTCACCGCACACTTCCGGGAGACAGCTCGGGAAGGAGCAGCCGTCGCCGCTGACCGTGTTGCTGTCGTCGCACTGCTCGGGCGCCTCGACGGTCCCATCACCGCACGTCGGGTTCGGGCCAGCCTGTGCGGCGCCCGAGAACCAGACGGTCGCCGTGAGGCCCAGCGCAGCCGCGAAGGCCAGGTTCGCGATCCTTCTCGACATCAAATTCAACCTCCCTCATCGAACGACCGCGCACTCGCGCGCGCCGGACCGATGCGGCACAGGGGTGAACGAGCGCAATATTCGTAGCGAATCGCGCGCCCAAGCAACACTTTTTTTCCGGGACCCCCCGGCCGACGGCGCGTCACAGGAACGCCACTGAAACGCGCGAGCGGAGGAAGAGCCGCAGCATCCCCCGGGACTCGCGGCCCTCGCTGGCATTTCCTCGGCAGGTCCAGAAACCCACTGGAGGCCTCGTCGAGCCTCCCCGGGGGGCCACAAACGGTGTCTCGCGACCCAGGCGGGCGCGACGCACCCGGGCCAGTCGTCTCTGGTTTTCTTTAGTCGCGGCGCCGTACCGCACGCGAGCGTCGGCTTGCTCAGCCGCGCTGGGGCGCCTTCCAGGCGGCGAGCCGCTCGAGGTGCAGGTCAAGGCCGCGCACCGCATCGCGCAGCCTGCGCTCCGCTCGCGCGACGCCCTGCGGGCCCCGCTCGAGCTCGGTCGAGTTCCGCACCACGAACCCGTGGCCGGGCCGCGCGAAGGGCGAGCGCTCGAGCGCGAGGAAGGCGCGCAGTGCTTCGCGGGTGGCCCCCTCCACACCGACGTAGAAGCGCACGGCGAGCGTGCGGCTGCGCTCGCCGCGCAGGACGAGGCGCTCGGCGCGGTAGCCGTGCACGAGGTCGACCTCCGCGCGCTCCTCGACGACGAAGCCGCGGCCCGGGTACGAGGTCTTCGGCGAGCGGACGCTGAACGAGCGGTGTCGCCACGCGTCCTCGCCGACGAAGATCGCGACGCGCCCCGTTCCCGCGCGCGCCGGGTCGGGCTCGTAGCTCCGGTAGTCGCTGCGCGAGAAGCGCACGGAGCCCAGGAAGAGCCGGTCGGGCTCGAGCGTCTCGGGGTCGCGGAAGCCGGCGAGCGTCTCGGGGAGCAGAGCCGGGCCAATCACCTCGCCCCGCTGTGCGAAGGGCGGAAGCGCGACCGTCGCGAGCGCCGCCGCGGCGAGCCACGCGAAGACCGCGGCGGGCGGACGCGGCGCGGCGGATCCGGCCGAGGCGTGGGCGCCCGTCGCTTCGGCGGGCGCGGGCGCGTCGAGCCGCCCGTCGAGCCAGCGGTCGAGCAGCGCGATGCAGAGCGCGCCGATCGCGAAGGTGACGATGCCCTGCGTCGTGTGGACCGACCAGACCTGCGAGTCGGGGAAGAGGACGAGGCTCACGACGCGGAAGCCGTTGAGCACGAACGCGATGATCGGAGCGGCGGCGACGAGCGCGAGGCCGTGCCGCAGCGAGGCGCCCGTCTGCCAGGCCCACGCGAGCGCGAGCAGCGTAAGCACCTCGATCGAGCCGAGGCCGCTGCAGCCCTCGATGACGAGGAAGTTGTGGCGCGACGTCCGCAGCACGTCTCCGAGGTGGAGGACGGTCACGCCGAGCTGCTGCAGCAGCCAGTGCGCGTAGTCCGCGGTCAAGAGCTGGAGCGGCCAGACGACCTGGTTCACGAGCGCGCCCGGGATCGGGGCCGCGAAGACGAGCAGGATCAGCGGCAGCGCGACGAGGCGCGCGAAGCGCCCGCCCGCGAGGGCGAGCGCGCTGCCGAGGGCCATCGCGACGGCGCCGAGCAGCGCGAGGTCGCCCGCGCCCGTGAGGCGCGCCCACACGACGAGGGCGAGGCCCGGCGCCAGCAGCGCCGCCGCGCGCAGCGGCGAGCCCGGCGCGCCGATCGCCCGCCGCAGATCCCCGCGCCGCGACACGAGCAGCGCGGCCGCGATCAGCGTCACGAGCCACGGCGGGTTGTCCGCGGCCTCGAACAGGAGGTGCTCCATGTCGGGCGCGCCGCCGTTCGAGAGCGCGAACGCGAGCCCCTCGCGCCAGCCGATCGCGGCCAGCGCGGCGAGCGCGACCCAGCCCACGGCCGCCGCGCGCGGGAGCCGCGCCGCGCCCGCGGCGCTGCGCGCCTCGCTCAAGGCGTGCCGGCGCCCGGGGGCGCCGGCGGGGCGGGCGCGGGCTGCACGTCCTGCAGGATGCCGGGCGGGAGCGTGATGTTCTGCTGCGGCGCGGTCGCCCGGAGCGGATCGGCCGTCGGCGCCTTCCCGGCCGGGACGACGCCCACCTCCTGCCACACGACGTCGTTGGCCGGGAAGCGCACGCGCTCGAGCCGGCCGGTCGCCGTGTCGAAGCGGACGAGGAAGTTGCCGAGCGGCCCGTAGCGCGCGGCGGAGAACTGCCAGCGGCCGGCAGCCGCCTCGGCGTCCGCCCGCGCGCCGCCGCGCGGGAGCCAGCCGAGCTCCAGCGCGACGAGCGCGACGAGGGCCGCCGCGGCAATCGTCAGCATGAAGCGCGAGTAGCCGTCCATGGGGATCGTCTCCGAGGACGCGAGGTCCGCTCCGGGGATCGGGCAGCGTACCGCACGGCTCTGGTGCGCGCCGTCTGGCGCGCGCCGTTTCGCTCCCTCATCCTGCGCGCCGTGATGGGGGACGAGCGCGCGCCCGCCGCGCGCGACGAGCTCGGCGGCGGCGCGAAGGCTGTCTACGCGCTCGGCGACCTCACGACGAACACGGCCATCTCGGCGCTGACGCTCGTCTACGCCTCCTACTTCCTCACGCAGGTGGCGGGACTGCGCGGAGCGCTCGCGGGCCTCGTGCCGCTCGTTGCCCGCGGGCTCGACGCCTTCGCGGACCCGCTCATGGGACGGCTCACCGACGCGACGACGTGGCGCGCCGGGCGCCGGCGGCCGTACTTCCTGCTCGGCGCCCTCCCCTTCGGCGTCGGCTTCGCGGCGCTCTGGTGGACGCCGCCGGTCGAGTCCCAGGCCGGGCTCTTCGCCTACTACACGGTCGCGTACATCCTCGTGAGCCTCGCGATGACGGTGCTCTCGGTCCCGTACCTGGCGCTGATCCCCGAGATGGCGCTCGGCTACGACGCGCGCACGTCGCTCAACACGTACCGCTCGGCCGGCGCCATCCTCGGGACGCTCGCCGCGATCGGGATCCGCCCGCTCGCCGACGCATTCGGCGGAGGCGCGCAGGGCTTCGTGTCGGCGGGGGCGCTGTACGGGGCGGCGCTCGCCGCGCCGTGGCTGCTCGTCCACCGCGTGAGCTTCGAGCGCCCGGCCTTCCGCACGCGCGGCGCCGAGGCCGACTGGCGCGCGGCGCTGCGCGCGGTGTTGGGCCACCGCACCTTCACGCAGCTCACCTCGCTCTACATCTTCGGCCGGATCGCGATGGACCTCGTCGGCGCGCTCGTGATCCTCTACGTCACGCACTGGATCGGGCGCTCGGGCGACTTCGAGAAGGTGATGGGCGTCTTCCTCGGCTGCGTCCTGCTCGCCCTTCCCTTCTGGCTCCGGCTGGCGCGCCGCTACGACAAGGCCGTCGTCTTCGTCGCCGGCTCGCTGCTGTGGGCGGCCGTCTCGCTCTTCGCGCTCTCGTTCGGGCCCGAGACGCCGCGCGCGGTGATCTACGTCTGGGCGGCCGCAGCGGCCGTCGGGTACGCCGTCGTCGACATCATGCCCTGGGCGATGGTCGGCGACGCGATCGACGAGGACGATCTCGCCCACGGCGAGCGCCGCGAGGGGCTCTACAACGGCGTGTTCACCTTCCTGCGCAAGCTCGGCGGCGCGGTCGGGGTGTTCCTCGTCCTCTCGCTGCTCGACCTGGCCGGCTTCCAGAAGGTCGCGGAGGGCGAGAGCCAGCCCGAGGCCGCGCGCCAGGCGATCCGCTGGCTCACCGGCCTCTCGCCGTGTCTCTTCCTCCTGCTCGGCGTC
>DATAGA010000258.1:0-6985 GCA_036257215.1 Myxococcota bacterium | reverse complement strand
GACGCCCCTGCAGCCGACCGCGAGCACGTCGATCACCTACGAGGGGGGCGCGCAACCGCGTCTGGGTCGTGGACCCCGACAACGACGCCGTGCGCGTCATCGACGCCCTCTCGCAGACCGGTGTCGCGGTGATCCCGGTCTGCGACGACCCGCGCACGCTCGCGGTCGCGGGCAACGGCCAGATCTGGGTCGCCTGCAAGGACGCCGCGGCGATCGACCGCATCGACCCGCTCTCGCTGGCCGTGGTGGGGACGGTCCCGCTGCCGTGGGGCTCGCAGCCGCACGGCCTCGCGTTCGACCCGGCCGGCGCGTTCGCGTTCGTCGCCCTCGAGGCGGCCGGCCGCGTGCTCAAGCTCGACGGCCAGAGCGGCGCCCTGCTCGCGAGCGCCGAGGTCGGCCGCCACGTCCGTCACCTCGCGGTGACGGCGGACGGCGCCTGGGTCCACGCGACGCGGTTCGTCACGCCGCTGCTCCCGAACGAGCCGCAGGGCGCGCCGCAGGTCGAGCTCGGGGGCATCGCGCTCGGCGGCGAGCTCTTGCGCCTCGCCGCCGCGACGCTGGCGCTGGACCGCGTCACCGTGCTCACCGCCAGCACGCAGCCGGACAGCGAGCAATCGGGGCGCGGCATCCCGAACTACCTGGGCGCTCCCGTCGTCTCGCCGCAGGGCGATGCGCTGCTCGTGCCGTCGAAGCAGGACAACGTGCTGCGCGGCCGACTGCGCGACGGCCTCGACCTCGGCCACGATTCGACGGTGCGCGCGATCACCTCGCGCGTGGACGTCGCGACGGGCGCCGAAGATCGCTTCGCGCGCGTCGACCACGACAACGCGAGCGTCGCCAGCGCCACCGCGTGGGCGCCGAGCGGGGCGTACGCCTTCACCGCACTGGAGGGCAACCGGGCGGTGTCGGTGGTGGAGCCGTTCAGCCACTTCGAGATCGGCCGCGTCGCCGCCGGCCGCGCGCCCCAGGGGCTCGTCGCCTCTCCCGACGGGCAGCGCCTCTACGTCGACGACTTCATGGACCGGACCGTTTCGGTCTTCTCGCTCGCGGACCTGCTCGCGTACGACGACCCGATGCTCCCCAAGATCGCGGTCGTCGCGAAGGGCGCGTCGGAGCGGTTGGCGCCCGACGTTCTGCTCGGCAAGCGGCTCTTCTACGACGCGGCGGACCCCCGGCTGGCGCTCGAGAGCTACATGGCGTGCGCCTCCTGTCACAACGACGGCGACCAGGACGGCCGCGTGTGGGACTTCGCGCAGTTCGGGGAGGGCATGCGCAACACGATCTCGCTGCGCGGCCACGGCCAGGGCCACGGGCGGCTGCACTGGAGCGCGAACTTCGACGAGGTGCAGGACTTCGAGGGCCAGATCCGCAGCTTCGCCCGCGGGCTCGGGCTCATGAGCGACGCGGACTTCGCCGCCACGGCCGCCCCGCTGGGCGCGCCGAAGGCGGGCCTCGACGCCGATCTCGATGGCTTGGCCGCGTACGTCGCGTCGCTCTCGGCGGCGGGTCGGAGCCCGCACCGGGCGGCCGACGGCTCCCTCACGGCCGACGGGGTGGCCGGCCGCGAGGTCTTCGCGTCGAGCGGGTGTGTCGCCTGTCACGGCGGGGTCGCGTTCAGCGACAGCGCAACGGGCGCGCTTCACGACGTCGGCACGCTCCGGCCGAGCAGCGGCCCCCAGACCGCGCTCGACACGCCGACGCTGCGCGGCCTCTGGGAGACCGGACCGTATCTGCACGACGGCTCGCGGACACTCGAGGGCGCGGTCCTCGCGCACACCGGGGTGTCGCTCGCGGGCCCGCAACTCGCGCAGCTCGCCGCCTACCTGCGCCAGATCGACGACGGCGAGACCCAGGCGCCGAACGCCGCGCCGTCGGTTACCGACCCCGGCGACCAGACGGGCTCCGAGGGCCACGCCGTGTCGCTCGCGATCGTCGCGAGCGACTTCGAAGGCGACGCGCTGGCCTATGTGGCCGCGGGCCTGCCCGACGGCCTCGCCATCGATGCGGCGTCGGGCGCGATCACCGGGACGCTCTCGTGGGCGAGCGCAGGGGCTCATACCGTGACCGTGACCGCCCACGACGCGCTTCGCGCCGGCTCCGCGACGTTCGACTGGGTGGTCGCCAACGTGAACCGCGCGCCGGTCTTCGGCCCGTTCCCCTCCGGCAAGCTGCTCGTCGGAGTCCCGGTGTCGCGAATCTTCCCCGTCTCCGACCCCGACGGCGACGCGCTGACGGTGACCGCGAACGGGCTTCCGCCGGGGCTCTCGTGGGACGCGGCGACTCGCAGGGCGTGGGGCACGCCGAGCTCGGCGGGCAGCTACACCGTGACGCTCGAGGCGAGCGACGGCGTTGCGCCCGTGCCCGGCGTGTTCCAGTGGCTCGTCAAGGTTCCGCAGTGCTCGAACGGGATCAACGACGACCTCGACGCACTGATCGACCATCCGGCGGACCCGCAGTGCGAGTCGCCGACCGACGACAGCGAGGGCCCGGGGCAAGCCTGCGGCCTCGGGTTCGAGGTCGGGTTCGTCCTCGTCGGCCTCAGGGCGCTGCGGCGACGGCTGGCGGCCAGGCGGACGACCGCCTGACCGGTCGTCGCCCGCCGCTCAGCGGATGCGCGCGTAGACCGCGGTGTCTCGCAGTGCGCCGAGCTGCCGCGCGTCGCGGCGCAGCACGCCCTCGAGCTCGAAGCCGGCGGCCTCGGCCACGCGGCGGCTGCGCTCGTTGCGCGTGTCGGTGCGGATCTCGACGCGCTCCGCCCCCAGGCGCTCGAACGCGACCGCGGCCAGCGCGCGTGCCGCCTCCGCGGCGTAGCCGCGTCCCCGGCGGCTCGTGCGCAACCAGTAGCCGATCTCGAAGCGGGGCACGCTCCAGTCGATGCGGTGGAGACCGCTCCCGCCGACGAAGTCCCCGCCCGCCCGCTCGAAGAGGTAGAAGGCGAAGTCCTCTCGCGCCTCGAAGCGGCGGCGCGAGTCGCGCACGTGCCGGTGCTGCTCGTCCAGGGAGGGCAAGTGCTCCGCCCACGGCATCCAGGCGTGGAGCTCGTCGAAGCTCTCCCGGATGGCCGCGAGAACGGCCGGGGCGTCCTCCGTGCGAGGGCAGCGCAGCACGAGCCGCTCGCTCTCGAGGACCTCGGGGAGGGACCGCGGCTCCATCGCGGGCGGATGATACGCTTCGCCGTCGACGAGGAGGGCGCATGGACCGGTTCGACCGCGAGGAGCTCGAGTCCGCGTTTCGCCACTACTGGCAGACCGGCGCCGTCGGCGAGGACTGGGCCGGCTTCGCCCGCCTGTTCACGCCTGACGCGCTCTACGTGGAGCACGTCCTCGGCGTGCGGCGCGGGCCGGCGGAGATCCGCGCCTGGCTCGAGCCGACGATGGAGCGCTACTGCGAGCTCTACACGGTGTACGAGTGGCACATGGTGGACCCGGCCGCGGAGCGCATCGTCGTGTACATGCAGAACCGCCGCGACCACCCGTCGGGCGAGGGCGCGATCGACTTCCCGGGCCTCACCATCCTCCACTACGCCGGTGACGGCCGCTTCGACTTCGAGGAGGACTTCTGGGCCGTGCCCGCGGCGCAGAAGGCGTTCCAGGACTACGCCGCTGCGTGTGAGAAGCACGACCCCGGACACCAGGCGCGGCGCACGCGGCTCGACTGGGGACGCGGCCCCGACTGGACCCGCGGCGCCCCTTCCTGGTTCGAGCGCTAGCGGGCGCGCGGGCGCCGCGTCGGGCGGCGCGGCACGACGCTCGGCGGGCGCATCCGTGCGCCGCGCGAGAGCTCGGCGGCGGCGTGGAGCGCCTCCCCGCGCGTCTCCTCCCAGACGTGGAAGCCCGGGCCCCGCGCCACGAATCCCAGCTTGGTCTCCTGCGTTCGCCTCGCTCGCACAGTGGTCTCCTCTCTGCCTCGGTGCTCAGCCCCAGTCGTTCTTCATCGGCGGGCGGATGGGCGACTCGCCCCCTAGGGGTAGATACAGATACCGGGTATTGGTATATTTCCCGTGGGAGGACGCGACGGTGCAGCCGGACGTGAGGGATCAGGTGCAGCGGCGGCTCCAGCGGATCGCCGGCCAGGTGGGCGGGATCCAGCGCATGGTCGAGCAGGACCGCTACTGCGTGGACGTTCTGTTGCAGGTCGCCGCGGCCCGCGCGGCGCTGGAGCAGGTCGGCAAGCTGGTGCTCGGCTCCCACGTCGAGACCTGCGTCGCCGCCGCGTTCGGGAGCGGAAGCGCCGAGGAGCGTCGCCGCAAGCGCGACGAGCTGCTCGAGGTGTTCGCACGCTTCGGCACCCTCGACGGCGCGCGGGCGAAGTCGTGAGCGCTCCGGCGCGCACGGGGCTCGACCCGGTCTGCGGCATGACGCCGCGGCCCGACTCTCCGCACACCGCGTTGCACCGCGGCGAGACGTACCGCTTCTGCAGCGCGCGCTGCGCCGAGCGCTTCCGGGCGGAGCCCGAGCGCTTCCTCGCGGCCCCCGCGCCGCACGGAGGCGGGTCGGCCGCGGCGGCGCACGCGCACGCAGAGGCCAGCTCCGCTTCGCTGGCCCGCCCGCGCCGCTACACCTGTCCGATGCACCCCGAGATCGTGCGCGACGCCCCGGGCGCGTGTCCGATCTGCGGAATGGCGCTCGAGCCGATGGATCCCTCGACCACCGAGGAGCCGAGCGCCGAGCTGCGCGACATGGAGCGGCGCTTCCGTCTCAGCGCTGCGCTGACGCTGCCCGCGGTCGCGCTCGCGATGGGGGACATGCTGCCGGGCGCGCCGGTCTCTCACGCGCTCGACGGCCTCGGGCCCTGGCTGCAGCTCGCGCTCGCGACCCCGGTCGTCCTGTGGGGCGGGCTGCCGTTCTTCGAGCGCGGCGTCGCGTCGCTGCGGACCCGACACCTCAACATGTTCACGCTCATCGCGCTCGGGACCGGGGCGGCCTTCGTCTACAGCGCGCTCGCGACGGCGGCGCCGGGGCTCTTCCCGGCGGGCTTTCGTGGCCACGAAGGGCGCGTCGAGGTCTACTACGAGGCGGCGGCCGTGATCGTGACGCTCGTCCTGCTCGGCCAGGTGCTCGAGCTGCGCGCGCGCGAGAGGACCGGGGACGCGATCCGCGCGCTGCTCTCCCTCGCCCCGGCGACCGCGCGCCGGGTCCGCCTCGACGGCGGCGAGGAGGACGTGCCCCTCGACGCGGTCGTGCCGGGCGACCTCCTGCGCGTGCGACCGGGCGAGAAGATGCCGGTGGACGCCGTCGTGGTCGAAGGCCGGGGCGGCGTCGACGAGGCGATGGTGACCGGCGAGGCGATCCCGGTCGAAAAGGTGCCGGGCGACCGCGTGATCGGCGGGACGCTGAACGGGAACGGCTCGCTGCTCGTCCGCGCGGAGCGCGTCGGGAGCGAGACTCTGCTCGCGCGGATCGTGGCGCTCGTCGCCGAGGCGCAGCGCAGCCGCGCGCCGATCCAGCGCACGGCCGACGCGGTGGCGGCCTGGTTCGTTCCGGCCGTAGTGGTGGCTGCCGTCGTCACGTTCGCCGCGTGGGCGCTCTTCGGCCCCCCGCCGCGGCTCGCCTATGCGCTCGCGACGGCCGTGTCCGTGCTCATCATCGCCTGCCCGTGCGCGCTCGGTCTCGCGACGCCGATGTCGATCGGGGTCGCGATGGGGCGTGGCGCGCGCGCCGGCGTCCTCTTCCGCAACGCCGAGGCGATCGAGCGCCTGCGCGCCGTCGACACGCTCGTCGTCGACAAGACCGGAACGCTGACCGAGGGCAAGCCCCGCCTCACCGAGGTCGAGCCCGCGCCCGGAGTGTCGGCCGGCGAGCTCCTGCGCATCGCGGCCGGCCTCGAGCGCGCCAGCGAGCACCCGCTCGCCGCGGCGGTCGTGCGCGGGGCGGAGGAGCGCGGGCTCTCGATCCCGGCGGCGGAGGGCTTCGATGCGCGCCCCGGGCAGGGCGTCGTGGGCCGCGTCGAGGGCCGCTCGGTCGCGCTGGGGACCACGGCCTTGCTCGCGGAGCTCGGCGCCGATCCGAGCCCCTTCGCCGGGCGTGCGGCGGCGCTGCGCGACGAGGGACGCACCGTGCTGTTCGCCGCGCTCGACGGCCGCGCGGCGGGCTTCCTCGCCGTCGCCGACCTCGTGAAGCCTTCGACGCCCGAGGCGCTCTCGGCGCTGCGCCACGAGGGCGTGCGAGTCGTGATGCTGACCGGCGACCACCGCACCACGGCGCTCGCGGTCGCGCGTGCGCTCGGCATCGAGGAGGTCGAGGCGGAGGTGCTGCCCGACCAGAAGGCGGCCGCGGTGCGGCGGCTGCAGGAGGCGGGCTGCGTCGTCGCCATGGCCGGCGACGGCGTGAACGACGCGCCGGCGCTCGCGCAGGCGGACGTCGGCATCGCGATGGGAACGGGCAGCGACGTCGCGGTCGAGAGCGCGCCCGTCACGCTCGTGCGCGGCGACCTGCGGGGCATCGCGCGCGCACGCCGGCTCTCGCGTGCGACGCTGCGCAACATCCGCGAGAACCTCTTCTTCGCGTTCGTCTACAACGCGCTCGGCGTGCCGGTCGCCGCCGGCGTCCTCTACCCCTTCACCGGGATGCTGCTCTCCCCGATGATCGCCGCGGGCGCGATGAGCTTCTCGTCGGTGTCGGTCGTGGCGAACTCGCTCCGCCTTCGCCGCGTCGAACTCTGACTACCCGCGTTCCGCCGGGAGCGTGACGGCGAAGACGGCGCCGCCGAGGTCGGAGTCGCCGAGCGCAACGGAGCCACCGTGCTCGGCTGCGCTGACGCGCACGGAGAGGAGGCCCAGGCCGCTCCCTTCCGGCTTCGTCGTGAAGAAGCCGGCGAGGACGCGCTCGCGCAGCTCGGCCGGCACGCCGGGGCCGTCGTCGTGCACCTCGAGCCGGGCGCTCGCGCCCTCGGCGAAGACGCGCACCTCGATGAGCCCCTTTCCGTTCGTCGCCTCCGCCGCGTTGAGCAGGAGATTCAGCACGACGCGCCCGAGCGCCGTCGCGTT
>DATAGA010000179.1:0-10605 GCA_036257215.1 Myxococcota bacterium | reverse complement strand
CTCGACGAGCGCGCCGATGCGCGCGCGAGCGAGCTCCGCGAGCGTGCGCGTGAGCAGGGCCTCGAGCACGCGCTGGCCGAGCTCCGCCGGAGTGACGCCGCGCGGTGCGCCGATCTCGCTGAGGACGAGGTCGGCGAGCGGCAGCTCGCGCACGTCGCCGCCGACGGGACGCGAGTCGGCGCGGAGCGTCGCGTCCTCGAAGACGAGCCGCCGCACGACGAACCGACGCGGCTCCGCCGAGCCCGCAGCCTCCTGGTCCGCCGCTGCAGGGCTCGCGCGCGCGACCCGGCGCTCGAGCTCGAGCAGGTTGATCCCCGTCGGGGTCACCTCGGCCGAGAGGCGCGGCGCCAGCACGCGCACCTCGCTCAGCACCACGGGCCCCGAGCCGACGACGCTCGCGGGCTCGAGCGCGATCTCGATCTCGCCGCAGCGCAGCGCGGGCTCGTCCGAGAAGTCGAGCGTCTCGCCGCGCGGGTTGGCGACCTCCACGCCGCGCACGGTCGCGCGTCCGCCGCGCACGTCCACGACGACGGAGCCGACGGACACGCGCGTCCCGAGGAGTTCGCTCCCGATCGTCTCGAGCGCGTTCTCTATGCGCGCGTCGAGCGAGCGGAAGACGAGCAGGGCCGCGACGAGCGCCGCGACCGCCAGCGCCGCGGCGACGAGGAGCGCGGCGCGGCGGGTTCGCACGGCCACCGTCGCGCGCCGCGGGGGAGCTAGTGGCCGCCGCCGCTCGCGGTGGAGGCGATGTGCCAGGCCGCGACGACGACCACGGTGATCGCGCCCGCGACGAGCGAGTTCTTCTCCAGCGGTCCGGTCTCGTCGCGGACCTCGCGGTAGATCATCCAGAGGATGCCGAGCAGGCCGATCGTGGCGACGACGAGCGCGATGTTGCCGAGCATGGGGGCCCCCGAGGAAGCCGCGCGCGGAGGCCGCGGCGCGCGCATCATCGGACGCGGCGCGGGGCGCGTCAACCGCGGCGGTCCGCACGTGGCGCGCCAGCGAACGGCGTTCGCTCCGCTAGACTCGAGCGCCCGATGGGGCTCGTCCGCGTCGCCGCCACCGCCTGCCTCGCCGCCTTCGCCCTCGCCTGCAAGACCCCCGTCGGCGTCACGTTCGAGGACCCGCGCAAGGTCCACCGCGAGCTGACGGCGAACGTGCTCTCGAGCGGCCGCCCGTCGGAGCGGTCGTACCAGTTTCTCCAGCGCGCCGGGCTGCGCAAGGCCTACGACGACGACCCGGCGGGAACGCTGGCGCAGATCCACGCCGGGCTCGGGGCGAGGGGCGACCACCGGCGGCTCTCGGCGCTCTCCGAGCTCTCGTTCCACCACTGCGTGAAGTCGGGGGATCGGCGCTACTGCGGGGCGGCGGCGGTCTATGGCTACGCGCTGCTCTTCCCGGAGGGAGACGAGGAGCGTCTCGACCCGTCGGACCCGCGCCACCGCCTGGCTTTCGACATCTACAACCGCGGCTTGACGGAGGCCATCCCGCGCCTCGAGGGGCACCACGTCGCGGTCGAGGGCCGTCGCTACGAGCTGCCGTTCGGCACGCTCGACGTCGCCTTCGACGACACCGAGCTGATCTGGGCGGGCCATCGCCTCGGCCCCTTCCTCGCCGCGGCGGACCTCGGCGTGCGGGGCCTGATGAACCGCTACCGACACCCCGGCATCGGAGCGCCGCTCTCGGCCGAGGTCGGGCCCGAGGTGGAGACCGTTCCCGTCGAGGCCGAGCGCCTGCTGCCCGGACTGCGAACTCCCGTCACGGCGTTCCTCCGCATCGAGGCCCCCCGCGCGGCCCTGAAGTCGGGGAGCGTTCGCGCCCGGCTCGAGATCTTCGCGCCCGCCGAAGCGCTCACGGTCGCGATCGATGGGCGCGACGTTCCGATCGAGTACGAGACGACTGCCCCCTTCGCCGAGGCGCTCGGCGACTCCGCGTTCTGGGACTTCGAGCTGCGGGGCTTCTTCCGCGGCGCCTTCCGCCCCTTCACCGTGGCGGCGACGGCGGCGACCGAGGTCGTCACGACCGCGGTGGTCGGCACCGAGCCCGTCGAGCTGCAGACCGAGGACGAGGGGCTGCTCTTTCTCGCGCCCTACCGCCGCGGGAAGATCCCGCTCGTGCTCGTGCACGGGACGGCTTCGAGCCCGGGGCGCTGGGCCGATCTCGTGAACGAGCTCGCGAACGAGCGCGTGATCTGGGAGCGCTACCAGATCTGGCTCTTCCTGTACAACACCGGCAACCCCGTCGCGTACTCGGGCGGGCTCCTGCGCAAGGCGCTCTCCGACGCCGTCGAGCAGCTCGACCCGGCCGGCACCGACGTCGGACTCCGCAGCATGATCGTGATGGGCCACAGCCAAGGTGGGCTCCTCACGAAGATGACGGTGGTCGAGAGCGGCGACGCCTTCTGGCGCGTCCTGAGCACGCGGCCGCTCGAGGAGCTCGAGCTGTCCGTCCCCGTGCGCGACGCGCTCCAGCGCTCGCTCTTCATCCACCCACTCGCGTTCGTGAAGCGCGTCATCTTCCTGTGCACGCCTCACGGCGGGAGCTACCTCGCGAGCTTCTCGATCACGGGGCTCCTCAAGGACCTGATCGCCCTGCCGACGAACCTCACCCAGATCTCGACGGAGCTCGTGCTCCAGAACCAGGACGCGCTCGTCGAGCGCTCGCTCACCCGGCTCCCGACGAGCCTCGACAACATGACGCCGGGCAACCCCTTCCTGAAGGCCCTCGCAGGGCTTCCGATCGCGCCGGCCGTGACCGCGCACTCGATCATCGCCGTGCGGGGCGACGGACCGCTCTCGTCCGGCAGCGACGGCGTCGTGCGCTACGAGAGCGCCCACATCGAGAGCGTCGAGTCGGAGCTCGTCGTGAAGTCGAGCCACTCCGCCCAGGCGAACCCCGCGACGATCCGCGAGGTGCAGCGCATCCTGCTCGAGCACGCCGCCGCGCCGTCGGCCCCGCTGGCGCGTCTCGACGAAGCGCCGCGCTAGTCGCCTACGGCCCAGCGCTACTGGCCCTGCGCCTCCAGGTAGGTGTCCGCGGTCGGCCCGAACGGCTGGCGCGTGAGGATGCGCGCGACGAGGTCGCCTTCGCACAGCAGCGGCTGGCGCCGCAGGCCCCCGAGCAGGCCCGACACCGGCGCGCGGATCTCGCCGCGGGGCTTGCCCTCGAAGCCGTCGTAGACGAAGCCGACGAGGTCGCCGGCCTGGAGCCACTGGCCGACCTCGAGGCGCGAGACGAACCAGCCCGCGCTCTCCGACATGAGCGGGAACGTCTGGCGCGGGCCGAAGAAGTGCACGTCGTTCTCGGGCTCGGCGAGGCGCAGCCCGAGCACGATGCCGAGCTGCTCGAGCAGGTCGATCAGCGCGCGGAAGAGCCGCTCGCAGTGCTCCTGCTGGAGCGAGCCCGCCTGGCCCACCTGGAGCACGAGACTGCGCCCGCCGTGCGCGCGCCACGCGTGCGCGAGCGTCGCGCTCACCGTCGGGCTCAGCGGGCGCTCGATTACGGCGGGCAGCCCGAGCCAGCGCGCGGCGCGCCGTTCCTCGTCGCTCGGGTCGTACAGGCGTACCTGCGGCAGCTCCTCGAAGTCGACGTTCGAGCTGTGGACGTCCACCCGCCACTCCGCGCCCGCGGTCGCCTCGAGCACCGCATGGGCGATGCGCTGGGTCGTCTCCCCCTTCGAGTAGCCGGGGAACATCCGGTTCACGTCGGTTCCGTCGAAGGGCCACAGCCGGCTGCGCACGTTGAGGCCGAGCACGTTGACGGCCGGGATCACGATCACCCTGCCGAGCAGCTGTGCGCCGGGCCGGCCGCCGGCCGCGACCTGATGCAGGAAGTTCGCGAGGCGAGCGAGGACGAAGACGCCGTTGAGCTCGTTGCCGTGGAGCCCCGCGACGAGCGCGAGCCGGGGCGGCAGGTCGCGCGGGCCGACGTCGTGATACGGGATGTGGAAGTCCTCCCGCGTCGGCGCGGTCATGTCGAGCAGGACCGGGCTCACGCGGGCGCCTCCGTCCACATGATGCGGGCGAGCAGCGAGCCCTCGTACACGAGCGGGTACTCGCGCAGCGTGAACAGGACGCCCGCCACCGGAGAGCGCACCTCCTCGAGCAGCTCGCCCCGCAACGGGCTCACGATCCTGCCGAGCAGGTCGCCGCGCCGGACCTCCTTCCAGTGCTCCACGCAGGCGACGAACATCCCGGACGTCTCGGCGTTGAGGTAGACGACGTTGTCGTCGTCCGCGACGAGCGGCTCGTGCTCCGCGGCCTCGAGCTCGAGGGCGGGATCGAGCACGCCGAGCTCGCGCCAGACGTGCAGGATGCCGGTCACCATCTGCTCGGCGTAGGCGGGCGTGACCCGCATGCCGACGCCCATCTCGGCGACGAGGCACGGTACGCCGCGGTCGTTCAGGCTGTGGGCGATCGTGTTCTCGAGGACCGTTACGGCCTCGTGGATCCAGACGAGGTCGAGGTTCATGCGCCGCGCGAGGGGCACGAGCTTCTCCTCGAACGAGCGGGAGATGCGCACCTGGGGGATCTCGCGCAGGTACACGTTGCTCGCGTGGATGTCGATCACGAGCTCCGCGCCCTCGAGCGCGGCGAGCGTCGCGTGCGCGAGACGCTGCGGGACGATCCCTTCCGGGTGGCCGGGGAAGACGCGGTTCAGGTCGACGCCGTAGATCGGCACGCGACGCTCGAGCGTGTCGAGCCCGAGCGGGTTCAACGCCGGGTAGAGCTCGACCTGCCCGCGCAGCGCGTCCGGGCGCTCGGCCGCCAGGGCCTCGAGCCGCGCCGCGAGCCGGTGGCACACGTAGAGGCCCTCGAGCTCGTCGCCGTGGACGCCCGAGACGACGGCCACGCGCGGTCCCGAGCCGCCGCGGAAGACGGCGCGCTCGACGGTGAGGTGCTCGCGGTAGGGAAGCTCGAGGCGCAGGAAGCGCTCGCGGCGGATCTCGATCACCGCGCTACTGCTCCTGGCGCGCCACGCGCAGGCGCACGGCGGGCACCTCGCCGCACTCCGCGCCCTTGAACGTGCCGCGGATCGGCGCCGCGTCGAAGGAGTCGCGGCCGACGGCGACGGGCACGTAGAGCGCGTCCGCCACGAGCCCGTGCGTCGCGTCGAAGCCGCGCCAGCCCGCGCCGGGGATCAGCACCTCCGCCCACGCGTGCGTCGTCTGCGGCCGCTCGGTCGCGTCGCCCGCGCCGGGGTCGAGGTAGCCCGCGACGTAGCGCGCCGGGAAGCCCCAGCCGCGCACGGTCGCGACGACGAAGTGCGCGAAGTCCTGGCACACGCCGGCGCGCACCTCGAGCAGGCGGGCGAGCGGCGCGTGCACGTCGGTCGCCGCCGGGTCGTAACGGAACTCGGCCGCGGCCCAGCGCGTCAGCGCCTGCAGGTTCTCGAAGAGCGTCGCGGCTTCCTCGTACGCCGGCGGCGCAGCGGCCGCGAGTGCGTCGAGGTCGGGCACGGCGGGGCTGCGGTGGAGCAGGAAGTCGTGGAGAGCCGGCTCCGCGCGCAGCCGCCGCTCGACGTACGCGCGCTCCGCGGAAGGAGGCAGCGGCGCGTAGTCGAAGGGGTTCTCGAGTAGCGTCTCGACCTCGGCCCGCAGCCGCACCGTCACCTCCTCGTGCGGCGCCATCAGGTCGAAGCGGTGGACTCGGTTGCCGAAGCAGTCGGCGTGCTCGCGCAGCGGCGCGGCGGGCTCGACCTCGATGGCGCAGTCGCGCACGGCGACTGCCGCGCCGTAGTGGGGCGCGAGGCGCAGCTCGCAGTGGTGCTCGCGCACCGGCTGCGGGAAGCGCAGCGAGCTCTCGTGCTCGATCAGGTAGCGCACGCCGCGTCTCCGACGTACGCCTCGAGGTACTCGGCCCGCACCGCGTCGTGGAGCCCGGAGACGCCCAGCAGGAAGCGGCCGAGGAACTCGTGCAGGCCCTGCTCGAACAGGCTCTCGGCGCTCGCCTTCTCCAGCAGGTCGGACAGCTCGGAGATTGCGAAGCCGGACGGGGAGTCGGCGCGCGCCGATCCGATCGAGCCGAGCGCCTGCGCCATCCGGTCCACGGCGAAGCGCAGCGAGCGCGGGAAGTCGGGGTCGAGCACGACGAACTCCGCGACGTCGATCGGCCGCAGCGAGTGGTAGCGGCGGCGGAACGCCTCGTAGCCGGACATCGACTTGAGCAGCGCTGCCCACTGGTAGTAGTCGAGCGGCGAACCGACGAGGGAGGGGTCCGGCAGGAGCAGGTGGTACTTCACGTCCACGATGCGGGCCGTCATGTCCGCCCGCTCGAGGAAGAAACCGAGCAGGTAGAACCCGAACGCCTCGCCGCGCATCATGGTGCTCACGGTGAGGCCGTGGAAGCGGGCCACCTCGCTGCGCAGCGTGCGGCAGTGCTCGGCGGCCCGCTCGGGCACCATCGGCCGCTTCTGCCGCTCGAGCGTTCGCAGCCACAGCTCGTTCACGCACTCCCACATCTCCTTCGAGATGCGATCGCGCACGACGCGTGCGTTCTCGCGGGCGAGCCGCAGGCTCGTGCGGACCGAGCCCGGATTCGCGCGCTCCTCGAGCAGGAAGCGGATCACCCGGGCGCCCGTGACCTGCTCGCTGCCGAACGCGCGGGCGTACTGGCCCTCGGCCGCGCAGATCGCGAGCAGCGGCCGCCACTCGTCGGCCTCCGCGATGGCGCTCTCGGCCTCGAGCAGGTGCAGCAGGTTGATCTCCACCAGCCGGGCAGTGGCGTCGACCCGCTCGAGGTAGCGGGACATCCAGTAGAGCGACTCAGCGATCCGGCTCAGCATCCGAGAGCACCCAGGTGTCCTTGCTGCCGCCGCCCTGGGACGAGTTCACCACCAGCGAGCCCTTGCGCAGCGCGACGCGCGTGAGGCCGCCGGGCACGACGTGCGTCTCGCGCCCCTGGATCACGAAGGGGCGCAGGTCCACGTGGCGCGACTCGAGCTCGCCGTCGAGGTAGCAGAGGTGGCGCGAGAGCGGGATCACGGGCTGCGCGACGTAGCCGCGCGGGTTCTCGCGCACGCGATCGGCGAACGTCGCGCGCTCCTCGCGCGAGGCCTGCGGCCCCATCAGCATCCCGTAGCCGCCCGACTCGCTCACCGCCTTCACGACGACGCGCTCGAGGTTGTCGAGCACGTACTCGCGCTCCGCCGCCACGGTGAGGCGCCAGGTGGGCACGTTGTCGAGCTCCGGGGCCTCGCCGAGGTAGTACCGGACCAGGTCCGGCACGTACGGGTACACCGCCTTGTCGTCCGCGATGCCGGTGCCGGGCGCGTTCACGATCGCGACGTTGCCGGCGCGCCAGGCGTTCACGATCCCGGCGACGCCGAGGATCGAGTCGGAGCGGAAGCAGAGCGGGTCGAGGTAGTCGTCGTCGATGCGTCGGTAGAGGACGTCCACCCGCTGCAGGCCGTGCGTGGTCTTCAGGTGCAGCACGTCGTTCTGCACGACGAGGTCGCGCCCCTCGGCGAGCTCGATCCCCATCTCGTGCGCGAGGAACGTGTGCTCGAAGTACGCCGAGTTGTAGACGCCCGGCGTGAGCAGCACGACCACGGCCTGGTCGCGGCCGCGCGGGGAGAGCTCGCGCAGCGCCTGGAGCAGGAGCGCCGGGTAGTGCTCGACGCGCCGCACGCGGTAGCGCGCGAAGAACTCGGGCAGCGTGCGCCGCTCCACGACCCGGTTCTCGATCATGTACGAGACGCCCGAGGGCGTGCGCAGGTTGTCCTCGAGCACGAGGTAGCGCCCGTCCGCGTCGCGCACGATGTCGATGCCGGAGATGTGGATCCAGATGCCGAGCGGCGGCTCGATCCCGGCGATCTCGCGGCGGAAGTCGCGGCCGCGATAGACGAGCTCCGCCGGCACCACGCCGTCGCGCAGCACGCGCTGCGCCCCGTAGAGGTCGGCGAGGAAGCAGTTCAGCGCGCGCACGCGCTGCTTCAAGCCCGACTCGATCGGCGCCCACTCGGCCGAGGGGATGATGCGAGGCAGCAGGTCGAGCGGCCAGACGCGCTCGATGCCCTCCTCGTCGTCGCCGTACACGGTGAACGTGACGCCCTCGGTGTGGAGCGTGAGGTGCGCCTCGCGCGACTTGTCGCTGAGCAGCGCCTGGCCGGTGCGGCGCACGTGCTCCCACAGCGGGCGGTAGTGGTCGCGGGGCTCGAAGTCGTCCCGGTAGAACTCGTGGTACGGAGACGCGGAGGCCCGGAACGCGGGCGCGGGCGTGGCCATGGCGGGGCCGAGAGCAAGCGGCGTGCCGCTCGCGGATCGTTCCGCGGGCGGCGCGCACGGGCCGTGCGGGGCGCGGCGCTCGCGGGACGTGCAAGCCTGCCCGGCGAAGCGGCACGCGCGGCTTCCCCGATCGCGCGGAGCCGGCCGAAGCCGGCCGTGGCGTGCCGGAGTCGGCACGCTCGCGCCTGGCACGCCCGTTGCTCTACGCATGCGCGTGGACGGAGCGAGGCGGGCGCAGCGCCCCCGAGTCCGCCACGCGCGCCGCCCGGTGGCGGAGGAGAGCGTCATGAAGAAGATCGAGGCCGTCATCAAGCCGTTCAAGCTCGACGAGGTGAAGGCGGCGCTGGTCGAGATCGGCATCCACGGCATGACGGTGAGCGAGGTGCGCGGCTTCGGTCGGCAGAAGGGTCACACCGAGCTGTACCGAGGAGCGGAGTACGTCGTCGACCTGCTCCCGAAGGTGAAGCTCGAGCTCGTCGTGCCCGACTCCATCGCCGAGAAGGCGGTCGTCGCGATCAAGGACGCGGCCAAGACGGGGCACATCGGGGACGGCAAGGTCTTCGTGTCGCCCGTCGAGGAGGCCGTGCGCATCAGGACCGGAGAGCGCTCCGACGCCGCACTGCAATAGCGCGGCATCGGAGCCGGGGGTGGTCGGCGGGTGTCTCGGGGGGTCCGGACACCCGCCGACCCGTCTTTGCGTCTCGACGGGGGGCGGCGCGTCGCACGCGTGCTCGGACGCGTCGGACGCCGCGCTCGGACGCCTGCCTAGGAACGGGGCACGCCCGACCGTTTTCCGGGCGCCCGATCGTGCCGCGGAGCGCACGGCGCCGCGGCGTCGCGCTTCGCGGTGGCACGTCGCTTGCGAACGGGCCCGGGACGGGCGGAATGGCCGCCCTCCGGCTCGCGGCGCTGCGCCGCGCGCTCGGCCCGTAGAGAGTCCGGTGGTCCCGACCGGCCGCCGGGATACGAAGGAGCCCTTCATGCTCGCTCGCCTCGAACCCCTCCGGCGCCGGTGCGCCGGGTTGCTCGCGCTCGGCGCGAGCTTCGCCGTCCCCTTGCTGCTGGCCGGCGCGGCACGCGCGGAAGACGCGGCTCCGACGGCCGATCCCGGACACACCGCCTGGGTCATCGCTGCGACCGGCCTCGTGCTGATGATGACGCTGCCGGGCCTCGCCCTCTTCTACGGCGGGCTCGTGCGCTCGAAGAACGTGCTCAACGTGTTCATGCAGTGCTTCGTCGGCGCGGGCGTCGTCGGCGTGCTGTGGGTCCTCGTCGGCTACAGCCTCGCGTTCAGCGGCAGCGAGCTGATCCCCGGCTTCGTCGGGGACTTCTCGAAGGCGGGCCTCGCAGGCATCACGAAGGCGACCACCTGGCAGATCATTCCGGACGTCGGCGCGTCGCCCGAGTTCATCCCGGAGCTGATCTTCGTGATGTTCCAGTGCATGTTCGCGATCATCACGCCGGCGCTGATCCTCGGCGCCGTGGCCGAGCGGATGAAGTTCTCGGCCTACGTCGCGTTCATCTCGCTCTGGCTCCTCTTCGTCTACTGCCCCCTGGCCTACATGGTGTGGAACGCGAACGGCTGGATCTTCAAGGCCGGCGGGCTCGACTTCGCGGGCGGTCTGGTCGTCCACATGTCGAGCGGCTTCTCGGCGCTCGCGCTCTCCATCGTGCTCGGCAAGCGCACCGGCTTCGGGAAGGAGCCGATGCCGCCCCACTCCGTGCCGCTGTGCATGATCGGCGCGGGCCTGCTGTGGGCGGGCTGGTTCGGCTTCAACGCCGGCAGCGCGCTCGGCGCGAACGGCCTGGCGGCGTCTGCCTTCCTGAACACGAACACCGCGACCTGCGCGGCGGTCGTAACCTGGGCGCTGATCGAGCTGCTGCACCGCGGCAAGGCGACCGCGGTGGGCGCGGCGACCTCGGCGGTGGCGGGGCTCGTGGCCATCACGCCGGCGTGCGGGCACGTGACGGTGCTCGGCGCCCTCGTGATCGGCGCCGGCGTGTCGCTCATCTCGTACACCGCCGTCGTGTTCCTGAAGAGCGCGCTCGGCTACGACGACTCGCTCGACGTGTTCGGGGTCCACGGCCTCGGCGGGCTCTGGGGCGCCGTCGCGACCGGTCTCTTCGGCTCGGCGCTCGTGGCGGAACCGCCCTCGATGGGGGCGCAGCTCGTGCTCCAGCTGAAGGGCGTGGCGTTCGCCGCGGTGTTCGCGGTCGCGATGACGGCGATCATCGCGCTGGTGCTGAAGGCGGTCATGGGCCTCCGCGTCGGGATCGAGGACGAGGATCTCGGGCTCGACCTCGCCGAGCACAGCGAGACCGCGTACTCGTTCGGAACCGGGGCGGCGTCCTTCGTGGAACGGGCGCCCGAGGGCTACGGC
>DATAGA010000151.1:0-5355 GCA_036257215.1 Myxococcota bacterium | reverse complement strand
CAGTGCGACGAGCTCGACGGCAGCGCCCACCACCACGTGAGCAGGTTCCAGGCGATCGCCCCGATCAGCCCGCCCAGCATGACCGGCGGAGTCACGGCCGTAGGCTCGACGATGCCTTTGGCGAGCGTCGCGGCCACGTGCGTCGATATGAGCGCTCCCACCACGTTGAGCGCAGCCGCCCCGAGGAGCGCGACGCCCGGCGGGACGGCGCGGGTCGAGATCGACGTCGCGACGGCGTTGGCCGCGTCGTGGAAGCCGTTCGTGTAGTCGAAGAAGAGCGCGGCGACGACCACCGCCACGAGCAGGGCGTCCATCAGGCGTACTCGAGCACCACTCCTTCGATCACGTTGGCGACGTCCTCGCAGCTGTCCATGGCTTCCTCGAGGCTCTCGTAGACCTCCTTCCACTTGATCAGCGTCTTGGCGTCCTGCTCCTCGTCGAAGAGCTTCGCGATGGCGCGTCGCAGCAGCCGGTCGTTGCGCTTCTCGACGTCCTTCACGGCCGCGCAGAGCGCGCGGATGCGCTCGCCGTCGCGCCGGTCGGAGAGGGCCTCCACCGCCGCGCCCACCGCGGCCGTCGCTTCGCACAGGAGCTCGACCATCTCGCGCACCTCCGGCGTCGGCGTGCGGATCTTGTAGAGCCACAGCCGTTGGCCGGCGGACTCGACGTAGTCGGTGACGTCGTCGAGCCGGCTCGCGAGCGCATAGAGGTCGCTGCGCTCGATGGGCGTCACGAAGGTGCTGTGTAGCCCCTCCATCGCCTGCTGGAGGACCGCGTCCGCCTGGTGCTCGATGGCGCGGATGCGACCCGACGTCGCCTCGGCCCCGGGCAGGTCGTCGAGCAGCTCGCGCACGAGGCTCGCCGCGTCGCGCGACAACGCCGCGTGGCGCGCGAAGAGCGCGAAGAAGTCTACCTTCGAGCGGGGCAGGAGCTTGCCGAGCATGGAGGCCCTCCGCGCGGGTCTCTCCGCGCACTCGCGCCCGGGACGGCGCCCGAGCGCCGCGAGCTAGGCGAGCGTTCCGCCGTCGACGCGGACGGACTCGCCGTTGATGTGCGCGCCCTCGTCCGATGCGAGCAGGGCGATCACCGCCGCGACGACCTCCGGCCCGCGCGCCTTGTCGAGCGGCATGGCGCGCTGGAGGAGCGCGAAGTCGATGCCCTCGGGCAGGTGCGCGCGGCTCCCCATCGCGGTCTTGATCGAGCCCGGGCAGACGGCGTTCGCGCGCAGCCCCTTCTTCGCGTACTCGACGGCGAGCGTGCGCGTGAGCGCGAGGACGCCGGCCTTGCTCGCGCCGTAGGCGGCGGCGTACGGCATGCCGGCCAGGGCCGACGTCGACGAGGTGTTGACGATGGCCCCGCCGCGCTCGAGCAGGTGGGGGAGGGCGGCGCGGCAGAAGAGGAACGTGCCGGTCAGGTTGACCGCCAGCACCTGGTTCCAGCGCTCGAGCGAGAGCGCGTGGCTGTGCTCGAGCGAGAGGATGCCCGCGATGTTGACGAGGACGTCGAGGCGCCCGAAGCGCTCGACGCAGCCGGCGACGGCCGCCTCCACCTGCGCCGCGTCGGAGACGTCGCAGCGCGCCGTCCACGCCGCGGCGCCGTGCTCCGCGCAGCGCTTGGCGGTCGCCTCCAGCCCTTCGGCCGAGACGTCGACGCACGCCACGCTCGCGCCTTCGGAGGCGAGCCGCACGGCGGTGGCCTGGCCGATCCCCGCGGCCGCCCCGGTCACGAGCGCCGCCTTTCCCTCGAATCGCCGCACCGAACCCCTCCTGTCGCCCCTCGCGGGGCCTCGCTTCCGCAGCGCAGCCCGGGGCCCGGACGCCCTCAGGACCCCGCCGCCTGCTCCTTCGCCCAGCGGTAGTCCGCCTTCCCGCTCGGGCTGCGTTCGATGCGCTCGCGGAAGACGAACGCCTTCGGGAGCTTGTAGCGCGCCAGGTGCTTCGCCGCCTCCGCGGTGAGCTCGGCCTCGGTCGCTGCGGCGCCCGCGCGCAGCTGCACGATGGCGACGACCTCCTGGCCCCAGCGCTCGCTCGGGCGTCCCGCGACGACGCAGTCGTAGACCGCGGGGTGGAGCTTCAGCGCGTGCTCCACCTCCTCCGCGAAGATCTTCTCGCCACCCGAGTTGATGGTGACCGAGTCGCGCCCGAGGACCTCGATCGCGCCGTCCTCGCGGTAGCGCGCGCGGTCGCCCGGCACCGACCAGCGCACACCGTCGATGACGGGGAACGTCCGCGCCGTCTTCTCCGCGTCGCCGAGGTAGCCGAGCGGGACGCGCCCGCGCTGCGCGAACCAGCCGAGCTCGCCGTCGCCGGGCGCGAGGACCCGCGCGAGGTCCGCGGAGACGACGCCCGCGCCCGCGAGCGGCCGGAACTGCCCGGTCGAGACGCCGAGGGACTTGTTCGAGGGGTTGCTCGCCTGCGCGCCGGTCTCGGACGACCCGATCGAGTCCAGGACCGTCACGTGCGGGATGCGCTCGAGGATCTCGCGCTTGTGGGCGGTCGAGAGCGGCGCGCCCCCCGACCCGACCACGAGGAGCGAGGAGAGGTCGTAGGAGCGCCGCGCGAGCTGGTCGAGCAGCGGGCGCGCGAAGGCGTCCCCCACGATCGTGCAGGTGAGGGCGCGCTCGCGCTCGATGGCGCTCAGGAAGTCGTCGGGATCGAAGCGGCGCGGCTCGTGCGGCACGACGATCGCGCTGCCCAGGCACAGCGTGATGAAGCTCCCCCACTGCGCGGCGCCGTGCATGAAAGGCGGCCCGATCACCGCCCGCATCTTTCCACCGCTGGCCGTGGCGTACTCGCCGACCTCCGCCAGCGAGGCGAGCTCGCGGCCGTCTTGACGGCGGCCGCCCATCGCGGCCATGTAGATGTCGGCCGAGCGCCAGAGGACGCCCTTCGGCATCCCGGTCGTGCCGCCCGTGTAGAGGATGTAGAGGTCGTCTGGAGACGGCGCGACGTCCGGGCGCGCCGGCGACGCGGCCGCGAGCGCCTCCTCGTAGTCGAGCGCGCCGGGGAGGAGCGGTTCGCCCGACTCGTCGCGCACCTGGAGCAGCACCTCGAGGTCGGGCAGCCGCGCGCGCAGCGCCGCGACCCGCGGCGCGAACTCCGCGTGGTAGACGAGGGCGCGGGCGCGCGCGTTGGTCAGCAGATAGAGCAGCTCCTCCTCGACGTAGCGGTAGTTCACGTTCAGCGGCGCCGCGCGCGCCATGAACGAGCCGAGCATGCCCTCGAGGTACTCGTTCCCGTTGTAGAGGTAGAGCGCGACGTGGTCCTGCCCCGACTCGTGCCCGGCGAGTTCGCTGCGCTCGCGCGCGACGCGCAGGCCGCGCGCTAGGAGGTGGTTCGCGAGGCGGCGCGAGCGCTCGACGAAGCGCGCGTAGGTCAGCCGGCGGTCGCGGAAGACGACGGCCTCGCGCTCGGGAATGGTCGCCGCGAGGGTCTCCCAGACCTCGGGGAACGAGAACTCCACGGCAAAACTCCTCAGCGGGTAGGGAGAGGCGCCCTTCGCGAGGGGCGGGCCGCCCCCTGGGTCGTCATTCTACGCGTCGAGCGAGGCCGCGAGGTGCTGCAGGGCCTCCACCGCCTCGCGCGAGCGGCGCCAGGGCGAGACGATCACGCGGTCGACGCCGGCGTCGGCGTAGGCGTCGAGGTCCTCGGGGCCGGCGAGCGCCCCGCCCACCGTCACCGAGAACGGCGCCCCGTGCCGGCCGGCCTGCTCGCGCAGCTCGCGCAGCCGCGCGGCGAGGCGGGCTGCGTCCGCGGGCGCGTGGTCGAGCCCGACCCAGCCGTCGCCGAGTCGGGCGGCCCGGGCCAGCGCGGCGGGCGACTCGCCGCCGACGAGGATGGGCGGGTAGGGCTTCTGCACCGGCTTCGGCTCGAAGGCGACCGGCTCGAAGCGGAAGAAGGCACCGTCGTGGGAGACGACGGGCTCGCTCCAGAGCCGCCGGCACACGGCGATGGCCTCGTCGAGCCGGCGGCCGCGGCTCGCGAACTCGACGCCGGCCGCGCGGCACTCGCTCTCGAGCCAGCCCACCCCGACGCCGACGAGCGCGCGCCCGCCGGAGACCAGGTCGAGCGTCTGCACGGCGCGCGCCGACACGAACGGATGTCGGAGGCCCATGAGGTATACGTGGCTCCCGAGCCGCAGGCGCGTCGTCTGCCCCGCGAGCCACGAGAGGTACGCGAAGCAGTCGAAGACGGGAGTCGTCGGCGGGACGGGCGGGTGCTCGGCGCCGGGGAAGGGCGAGCCCGCGAGCTCGACGGGGAACACGAGGTGCTCGGGCAGCCAGACCGACTCGAACCCGAGGCGCTCCGCCTCGAGCGTCACCTCGAGATGGAAGGCCGGGTGGAGCCGGCCGAGTGCGACGCCCACGGCGGGCGTCACAGCGCGTAGCCCCCGTCGCCGCGCGGCCGCCAGCCGCCCGCGGCGTGGTTACCGCCGTCGACGTGGATCGTCGTGCCGGTGACGAAGGCCGCCGCGTCGGAAACGAGGAAGAGGACGGCGTAGGCCACGTCCTCCGGCGTCCCGCGCCGGCGCAGCGGCGTCGGGGGCGCGGCGTAGCCGATGCCGGGGGTGGGGATCGCGTCGGGCGCCACGCAGTTCATGCGGATGCCGCGCGGCGCGAGCTCGAGCGCGAGGCTGCGCGCGAGGTTCTCCTGCGCCGCCTTCATCGCCGCGTAGACGGCGTAGCCCGGCGCCGCGCGATGTGCCTCGATCGACGTCACGTTCACGATGGCGCCGCCGTCCGGCGGGAAGTGCGGCAGCGTCGCCCGCACGCAGTGGGTGACGCTGGTCCAGTTCTCGCGCACGAGGGCGTCCTCGGCTCCCTCCGAGAGCGACTCGAAGGGCGCCTCGAACGTCCCCCCCGCGTTGTTCACGAGGACGTCGAGGCCGCCGAGGGCGCTCGCCGCGCGGGTTGCGAACGCGCGCACGGCCTCGCCGTCGCGTACGTCGAGCACGGCGGGGACGGCGCGCCGGCCGCCCGTCTCGACCTCGCGCACGAGCGAGCCGAGCCCCGACTCGTCGCGGTCGCAGACGGCGACGTCGGCGCCCGCGTGCGCGAAGGCCAGCGCGATGGCGCGGCCGATGCCCGCCGCCGCGCCCGTCACGAAGGCGCGGCGGCCGTCGAGGCGCAGCGTCGTGCCGGCCACCGCGGGCGAGCTTCAGCTCGCGCCGGCCGCGCCCGGGCTCGCGCCGCTCCGGCCCTTGCTCCGGAACTCCGGAATGACGTGGCGGCCGACGAGCTCGATGGAGCGCAGCACGCGCTCGTGCGGGATCGCATGGGGCTGCATCAGGCAGAGCAGGAGGTCGCAGCCCGCCGCCTCGTAGCGCCGCGCGGTGGCGATGATGCGGTCCGGGTCG
>DATAGA010000111.1:0-4804 GCA_036257215.1 Myxococcota bacterium | reverse complement strand
TCGGCGGCGCGCGACCCGGACTGCGGCACGGTCTCGATCGCGGTCGCCGACACGGGCCCGGGGATCGACGCCGCGGAGCTCGAGCGGATCTTCGAGCCGTTCCACCGGGTGCGCGGCGAGGCGGCCGCCGGCCCGGGCGCGGGGATCGGGCTCGCGCTCGTGCGCGAGATCGCGCGCGCTCACGGCGGGGACGTGTCGGTCGAGAGCGCGCCCGGACGCGGCAGCCGCTTCAGCGTGCGGCTCCCGGTCGCAGCCACCGCGGGGGCGCCTGGCCCGGCTCTCTGATGCGCAAGGAGACGCGCGCACCGGTACCCGGGTCCGCGGACGAGGGCACCGTCCGCGAGCGCCTCGTGGACGTGCTGCGCGCGGGGCCCGCCACCGCGAAGGACCTCTCGCGCGCGGTCGGCGCCTCCGAACGCGACGTGCTGCGCCACCTCGAGCACGTGGAGCGCACGCTGCGCGGCCGCGGCGCGCGGCTGCGGGTCGAGCCGTCCGCGTGCCTCGACTGCGGCTTCGCCTTCGCGAAGCGCGAGCGCCTCGCCCGCCCGGGCCACTGCCCGCGCTGCAAGGGGACGCGCCTCTCGCTGCCGCGCTTCTCGGTGGACGGGGAATAGCCGCGAGCGCGGCTCGGCTTCAGCGCTTGCGCAGCGAGTCGCGGATCTCGGTCAGGAGCTGCACCTCGGCGCTCGGCGGCGCCGGCGCGGCCTCCTGCTGCCGGCGCAGCGAGTTCATGACCTTCACGACGGCGAAGATCGCGGCGGCGACGATCAGGAAGTCGATCACCGCGTTGATGAAGATGCCGTACTTGAGCGTCACCGACGGCGCATTCCCGGCGGCCTGCTTCAGCACGACCGCCTTGTCCGAGAAGTCGGCTCCGCCGAGCACGAGTCCGAGCGGCGGCATGATGACGTCGTTCACGAGCGAGGTCGTGATCTTGCCGAACGCCGCGCCGATGACGACGCCCACGGCGAGGTCCACGACGTTGCCCCGCATCGCGAAGTCACGGAACTCCTGCAGCACGCTCATGACGACTCCCCATTCCGGCCCAGTCCCGCGCGAGCGTACCACCGGCCCCGGCGATTCCGCTCAGGGGGGCGGGCGAAAGCGTTTGCGGGCCGCGGCCACGCGCTCGCGCGCGTCGCAGCCCTCGAGGTGGTCGTTCACGAGGCCCATCGCCTGCATGAACGCGTACACCGTGGTCGGGCCGACGAAGTGGAAGCCGCGGCGGCGCAGCTCGCGCGAGAGCGCGCGCGACTCCTCCGTCTCGGAGAGACGCGCGAGCGCCGCGCGGGTCGCGCGGCGCGGCCGGCTCGGGCTGCCGTCGCGCGGCTCGAAGCGCCACACGAAGGCCGCGAGCGAGCCGAACTCCAGGGCGAGGGCCGCCGCGGGGCGCGCGTTCCCGATCGCCGCCTCGATCTTCCCGCGATGGCGCACGATGCCCGCGTCGCCGAGCAGCCGCTCGACGTCGCGCGCGCCCATGCGCGCCACGGCCTCGACCTCGAAGCCCCGGAACGCGCGCCGGAACGCCTCGCGCTTGCGCAGGATCGTGAGCCACGAGAGCCCGGCCTGGAAGCCCTCGAGGCAGAGCTTCTCGAACAGTCGGCGGTCGTCGGCGACGGGCAGGCCCCACTCGCCGTCGTGGTAGCTGCGATAGAGCGAATCGCTGCCACACCAGGCGCAGCGCGCCTCGCCGTCCTCGCCGCGCACCACGCCCGCCGGGAGTCGCGCCGCCACGGCGACGGACGGTAGCCTTCGCGGCGACGTGCTGCGCACCCTCGCACTGATCCTGACGCTCGTGCTCGCGGGCGCCGCCGCGCTCGTCGCGTGGTGGGCGCTGCGCGCGAACCGCGCGCGAATCGACTCGCGCCTGCGGCTCGCGTCGTGGGACCTCGTCGCGGACGGCGAGCACAACTCGAACACCGACCTCGTCGTCTGGCGCGGCCGCTGGCTGCTCGTGCACGCCGCCTCGCCGTACCACATGGGCACGCCGCGCTCGCGACTCGTCGTGCGCCGCTGCGCGGACCCGGAGCCCGGTCCGGCGTCGCGCTGGGACCCGGTGGCCGAGCTGCGCGTTCCGGGCGCGGACGTGCGCGACCCGATCTGGCTCGAGGTCGGCGGACGGCTCTTCCTCTACGCGCTCTCGAACCGCGGCTTCTACGCCATCCCGAGCGGGACTGTGCTCGCAACGAGCGAGGACGGCGAGCGCTTCTCCGCGTTCGAGCCCGTGGGCCCGCCGGGCTGGCTCTTCTGGCGCGTGCGCGCGCACCCGAGCGAGCGGGCTGCCGGGGGCGGGCCCGTCCTCTACGCGTCCGCGTACTGGAAGGACCACGGCGAGTCGATCCTGCTGCGCTCCGGGGACGGGCGCGAGTGGGAGCGCGTCTCGACCATCCACCGCGGCGACGCGAACGACGAGACCGAGATCGCCTTCCTCCCGCACGCCGACGGCCGCCCGTCGGCGCGCCTCGTCGCGACCGCGCGGCTCGAGGTCGAGCCCGACTCGCTCGACGGGCACCCCGACGCCGCCACGCTCCTCGCCTTCGCGGACCCGCCCTACGCGGAGTGGAGCGACGCGCGCAAGGTGCGCACGCAGGTGACGCGGCTCGACGGACCCATCGCGTTCGCGGACCGCGACCGGCTCTTCGCGGTCGCGCGCGCGCATCCGCGCCCGCGCCACTGGCCGCTCGCCCTCGGCAGCGCCTTCGGCCGCAAGCGCACCGCGCTCTGGTGGCTCGACCCCGGCCGCGAGCACCCGGACGGCGGCGACGGTCCGCCGCGGCTCGTCTGGCTCTCCGACCTCCCGAGCGCGGGCGACACCTCCTACGCCGGCGTCGGCCTCGCCGGCGGCGCGCTCTACGCCGACTACTACACGAGCCGGATCGACCGGGACCCGCCCTGGCTCCTCGGCATGGTGCTGCGCAGTGACATCCGCATGGCGCGCGTCCCGCTGGACGCGCTGCACGAGATCGCGGAAAAGCCGGGCGAGGCGCCGTAGGCCGCGGCCGCTCGCGCCGGGCGACTCGGCCGTCGCGGCGATCTCAGCGAACAGGCCGTTCCCCGCAATCGCGACCGCACAGGCTCGCGCGTCAGAAGACCTGGTCCGGCAGCAGCCCGTCGAGCGCCTGGACGGCGCTCTTGCCCGCCTTGCCGTAGGTCTTGAGGCCCTTCTCCACGTTCCCTTCGCCGAGCTGGGCCTGCGCCTTGGCGAACTGCGCGGACGACTTGCGGATCCGCTTCGCCACCCTCTTGCCCGGCTTGCCGAGCGCGCTCGCTCCGGTCTCCGCGTCGGAAAGGTGGTCCCGGGCACTCGCGACGAGCGCAGCGGATCCCGCCGTGTCCGGGATCGGCCCGTCGAGCAGGAGCACGGCTTCGAGCGCGTCGGCGACGGCCAGCTGGACGGCGTAGGCGACGGTCTGCTCGGGCGTGGGGTCGGGCGGCGGCGCGCCGGCGAAGTGGAGGAGGTCGAAGCCCACCTGCGAGCGCTCCGGGACGAGCGCGGCGGCTACCCACGGGCGCAGAGGCTCGGCCTGGTCCGTGAACGCAACCGTGTCGACGAGCGTCCACTCGGTCGCGCCCAGCTCGCGGCCGTAGAAGTCCAGGCTGTCGAGGTCGGCCGCGATCCTGAGCTCGGCCAGCGTGGCGCCGCCGAGCACGAGCGTTCCGATGAGCGGCCCCGTGGTCGCGTCGGGGGTCAGCACCATGCGACCGGGCTCGACCTCGGCACACAGGCCGAACGACGTGGTGAGGTCGAGGTTCTCGGCGCGGATGCAGCCGATCGCGCCGAACGGGCCCTGCTCGCCGCCCGTCGGATCGAACATGCCGAAGGCGACCGAGAGCTCGAAGGGAGCCCAGAGGTCGATCGGCGCGCCCGCGCCCGCGGAGCCCGCGCCCCCGTTTCCCGCCGTGACGGCGACGAAGTTGTCCTGGCCGGCGCCGCGCGCGAGACCGCCGGTAAAGACCTCGAAGGTCACCGCGACGCCGCTGCAGAACGAGTCGCCGAACTTCCACGCCTTGCACAGCGCGAAGCACTCCTCGTGGCAGCTCGACACCAGCACCACGGCGAGCAGGGCGGCCACCTGTCGGAGCCCGCGGGCCCTCCGGGTCGCGGTCGCGCGCCGCTCGTGCGTCTCCATCCTTCATCCCTTCCGTGGAACGGCACCGCCAAGGGCGGCGCCGCGGACGGGCCCCATGCTGGCGCAAGACGGCTCGACCGCCAAGGGAAAACCCTTGGGCGCCTCGGGCCTAGCCCGGGTGTAGGGTGGCAGCTACCCGTGGGCCGCCAGCCAGGCGGCGTCGTCGCCCGGCTCGGGGAGGACGCGTCCGCCCTCCATGACCCAGCGCGCCGGCACGTCGACCGTCACCACGGCGACCTCGTCGAACGCGACGCCGAGCGTGTCCGCGAGCGCGCGTGCCATCTCGTCGCGGAGGCGCTGCTTCTGCTCCGGTGTCCGACCGCGCCGGATGCTCCCGAGCAGGTAGGCGCGCTTGCCCGCCGGGAGCCTGCCGTCCCGGTCCTCGGCGAAGAACGTGTGGACGAAGCCGGGCAGCGCGTCGGTGACCTCGCAGTGGACGCGCGTCACCTCCTTGGCGATCCGGCTGCGCTGCTCGTAGGACGAGAGGCCGGGCGTCACGGAGCACCGGTAGAGCGGCATGCGGCCTCCTCGCGTCGGCTAGAGGGGCAGCGGGCCGTCGAGCGCGGTCACGACGATCTCGTCCGCGCTGCAGCCGGTGACGTCCTGCCAGAGTCGGCAGACGCTCGCCATGAACGCCTCGCGCCGAGGCTCGGGGTACCCGACGGGCACCGAGC
>DATAGA010000105.1:0-10563 GCA_036257215.1 Myxococcota bacterium | reverse complement strand
GGCGGCTCGCGCCCGGCGCGGTGGTCGGCGAGGGCAAGCTGCGCGAGCTGGCGCGCTGGACCGGCGGGACGGGCGTCGTGCCGGTCGGCCCGCCGAAGCCGCGCCGCTCGGCCGACCCCGGAGACGACGAGGCGCCGGAGGAGGACGGGCCGGGGGACGACGCGCCGGTCGCGCCCGGCGAGCGCGCGAGCGTCGTCCTCGTCGACGCGGATCTGACGCCCTCGCAGGCGCGCAATCTCGAGCGCGCCACGAGCGCCGAGGTGCTCGACCGCACGGCGGTCATCCTCGCCATCTTCCAGCGCCACGCCCGCAGCCGCGAGGCGCGGCTCCAGGTCGAGATCGCGCGGCTCAAGTACATGGCGCCGCGCCTGCGGGAGACCGGCGGCGGCCGCGACCGCGAGGGCGGCGGCATCGGCGCGCGCGGCGCCGGCGAGAGCGCGAGCGAGCTCGAGCGCCGCAAGGTGCGCGACCGGATCGCCGAGCTGCGCGCCGAGCTCGCCGGGATCGAGCGGGAGGCCGGCACGCGCCGCACGCGGCGCAGCGACCAGCCGACGGTCGCGCTCGTCGGCTACACCAACGCGGGGAAGTCCTCTTGGATGCGGGCGCTCACCGGGAGCGGGGTCCTCGTCGCGGACGAGCTCTTCGCCACGCTCGACACGACCGTCCGTGCGCTTCGCCCGGAGACCGTGCCGCGCATCCTCGTGTCCGACACGGTGGGCTTCATCAAGAAGCTCCCCCACGACCTCGTCGCGAGCTTCCGCTCGACGCTCGAGGAGGCGCGCGACAGCGACCTGCTCGTCCACGTCGTGGACGCCTCCGATCCCTCGTTCCGCGCGCAGGTCGAGGTGACGCGCCAGGTGCTCGCGGAGATCGGCGCGGTGGACGCACCGAGGCTCGTCGTGTTGAACAAGGCCGACCGGCTGGACGACGCCGCGCGGAGCCGGCTCGCGTCGGAGTGGCCCGAGGCGCACGTTCTCTCCGCGCGCGATCCCGGCGACGTCGCGAGGCTGCGCGAACGGCTGGTCGCGTTCTTCGAGCGGGGCGCGGTGGAGGCGGAGCTCGTCGTCCCGTGGTCCAAGCAGCGCGTCGTTGCCGCGGCGCACGAGCGCGCCCGCGTGCTCGAGGCGCGCAGCGAGGCCGACGGCACGCATCTGCGCCTGCGCGCGCGGCCCGACGTGCTCGCGCGCCTGCGCGAAGAGCTGGAGGGAGCGGCGCGCGGCTGACCCGCGCTCCTAGCGGACGCGGAACTGGACGTGCACGTCCTGCTCGTCGAGGTAGATCGTCTTCTGCGCGACGGAGCCGTCGGGGAAGTGGGCGAGGATGCGGTGCTCCCCGCGCGAGAGGCGGATCCCGTCGAGCGGTGCCATCCCGAAGGCCTGGCCGTCGATCTCGACGAGCGCCGGCGCGTCCGCCGCGACCCCGAGCGAGCCGTAGGCGAGCGGTGCGCTGCGCCGCGCGACCGGTGGCGTCGCGGGCTCTGCGGGCGGCGCTTCGGGCGCCGGCGCGGGGGCGCGCGGCGCGGCCGCGCCCGGGACCGCGGCGTCTCGCGCGGGGACTTCGCGGGGCGCGGACTCTTCGAGCGGCCGCGCCGCATCGGGTCGCGCGGCGAGGTCCGCCGGCTCGCGCGGCGCGTCAGGGCCCTGGCCGGACCCGAGCGGGAGCTCGTCGGCCGGCGCGGGCGGCGGCGTCGCTGCACGCGGGCTCGCCGGAGCGGGCACGTCGGCGGGAGGCGCGGCGCCGGCCGCTTCGCTCGCGCGCGTCGCGTCGCCGGTCGGGGGAGGCGGAGTCCCCTCCGGAGCGCGCGCGGGGGGGGGGCTGGGCGACCTCGCTGGCGCTCGGCGCGGCGGCGACGTCTGAACCGGGCGCGACGTCGGGCCCGGGCGCTCGCGGCGCCGCCGGCACCGTGGTCGGGGGGGCAGGCGCCGCCTGTCCCGCTCGCGCGGACGCGTTCGGTGCTCGCTCGGGGCTCGGCGCTCTGCGCGCGAGCCCGGCCCCGTCGCCCGTCGCGCCGCGCTCGCTCGCCGCGGGCGACGGTGCGTCGGGCGCAGGCGCGCGCGGCGTCGCGACGCCGCCGGCGACGTCGAGCACGCGCCGCGCGAGCGGCCGCCAGTCGCCGACCTGGAGCGCGCTCGCGACCAGCAGCCCGAGTGCGAGGCCTCCGGCACCCCAGAGCGCGCGGCGGCGTCGCTCGCTCCGGCGCTCGCGTGCGGCGCGCCGGTGCGAGCGGCCCGCCGGGTCCATCGGCATCTCCCACGGCGGACGCGCCGGCGCGGGATGGTGCGGACGCGGAGCCTCGGGCGGGAGCGCCCGTCCAACACTGCTCCGTGTCGATGGAGGCGCCGGCGGCGCGGCAGCCGCTCGCTGCGCTCCGGCGCCCGCGTGCCCGTCGCCCGGGCCGCGCGGAGGGTGCGCCGGCGCGGACGCGGCGTACGCGTCGTCGTCCGCCTCGTGTGCGTCCGCCTCGTCGCGGGACACGTCGTCGACCCCCGCCGACCGGCTCTCGGCTGCGCGCACGGCAGCCGCGACGCGCGCCGCGGCCCGCGCGCGCGCGGCGGCTGCGCGCACCTCCGCCGCCGGCAGCTTCGGCGTTCCCGGGGCGCGCGTTTGCTGCGCTGCGGGCGCCGCGTCGTCCGCACGCGGCTCCGCGAAGGGGAGAGCGTCTTGCTCGGCCCCCACGCCGGGCTCATCGATCCGCGGGCTCGCCACGTTGCGCCAGGCCTCGCGCGGCGTCTCGCCGGGCAGCGCCTCGCTCTCGTACGCCTCTTCCTGCGGCGCTGCGCGCTCGTTCTCGTCGTCCGTCCATGCCGGCCGGCGCTCGCCGTCGGGACTCGCGGCGAGCTCGTCGTCCTCGACCTCCGAGGCGGCGTGCGTGCGTTCCCGGGACGCGGCCCACGCGTCGGCGTCGCGTTCCGCGTCGTCCACCGCGTCGGCGACGGGCTCGTCCGCGTCGTCTGCGACCGCGTCATGCGCATCCGGCGCGGGGGTCGCGTACGCGGGCGTGCCCTCGACCTCGACTTCGACGTAGCGCTCCTCGTCGTGCGGTGCGGCGTCGGGCTCGGCGCGCGGCTCCGGGGCGTCGGCGTCGATCGCCCCCGTCGCATCCGGGCGCTCGTCAGCTCCGGCAGGCGGGAGCGGGCCGGCCGCCTCGCTCAGGACGAGCGCCACGTCCTCCGGCAGTGGACCAGCCAGGCGGTCCCCGGGGCCGTGCGCGAGGACGACGAGGAACCCCGGCTGCGAGCGCGCCGTCGCGAGCACGGCGTAGAGCGTGTCCGCGGGCAGCGCGTGGGCGTCGTCGAGGACGACGAGCAGCGCCTGCCCCGACCGGGAGAGGTGACCGGCCAGACCGAGCACGCGGCGCCGGGCGTCGTAGCCGGAGTTGAGCTCGAGCGCGTCGGCCATCCGCATCCAGAAGCCGCCCGGCGGGAGCGCGGTTCCGCGCAGGTAGACGAGGCGGCAGCGCGCGCGCACCGCGTCGCCGAGCGCGTGGAGCAGGTCCGCACGCGCCGAGCCGCGCGGACCCACGAAACACACCGCCGCGTAGCCGGGATCCTCGAGCGCTCGCCGGAGGCCGGCCAGGGAGGCGACCTCGATCTGCGGAGACGAGGCTTCGCCGGGCGGGAAGAGAGGGCGGTCGGACATCGTCCCCGGTGCGTCTTCTCCGCGCCGACACGTTCGCCGGACGCAAAGAACCAGGATAGCAGGCAGGCAGTGTGTGCCCGCGCTCGCGCCGCGCGCGACACGCCCGCGTTGTCACACCTCCACCCCCGGGGAGCGGGGCGAAACGCCGTTCGCGCGTCAGCTCACGGCAGATCGCCGGGCGGAAGCAGGCCGGGCCAATAGCCGGGGAACTCCGGGTTGACCTGCGTCGCGTCGTCGTTCCCGGTCAGCGCCGCAACGGCGTTCATCAGATCCTCCACGAGGTCCCACCCGGCGGAGTTCGTCTCCTCGTAGTGTCCGTTCGGCTCGCCGACCAGCTGGCCGAGTGCCTGGCCGTAGCGGCAGCTCGCGACGACGAGGAAGGGGTCCGCCGCATCGGGGTTCTCGATCACGTCCTTGCACGTCTCGCCCGCCACCGCGTCGGGAAACTCGATCGTGCCCTCCTCGAAGAGTCCCTGGCAGCTGCCCGCTCCCAGGAACTCGTCGGCGACGCACAGCGCGCGGAAGTTCGAGAGCGGCACGTGGTAGCCCAGCTGGTCGCTGCCGAGACCGACGGTCCACTCGTACGTGTCGGCCATGCGCTGCCGCACGAAGCCCGGGATCGTATACGCGTCGCCGAACGCGTGCGTGCCCGGCGGCTCCTCGTACCAGTTCTCCGGCGTGGTGCGGAAGTCGGCCGGGAGTCCCATCGCGAGCTCGCTCGGGACCTCCCCGGTGAGGAACATGATCCCGATCGAGCCGATGCGTAGGTACTCGAGTGCGGTCTTGAGGTGGTCGCCGACCCGGTACTCGGCTTCGATGATCGCGTCGAATGCGGTGTCGCCGTCGTCGCTCACGCAAGTGGCGTCGGTCTTCGGCCCGAGCGCCGGGCAGGTGAAGAGCGGCGCCGGCTCGTGGCCGAGATCGGCGCGCCCCGTCTTGTCGTCGACGACGGTCAGCACGCGGAAGCCGACGTTGCTCAGGCGCGTGTAGAAAGGCTGGACGCGGTAGAGCACCTGGGTGCGGTCGACCGGCACGGCGGCGTCGAGGAGCCGCTCGACGGCCGCGGCGAGCTGCTCGCCGATCACCGCGGTGCGCCGGAGATTCTCCTCCTCGAAGTTCGAGCCGCCGCCCGGCGCGACGGCGCCGGCCGGAGCGTCCATCTGGTTGCCGAGCGGGTGCGCCTCGTCGACCTCCCACACCTCGGTGCCGCCCGGACCGATGATCACCCCGAGCGGGCCGTTCATGAAGAGGACCTCGCCGCCCTCGCTGTCGGCGAGCACGTCGCGCAGGACGCCCGGGAAGTCGGAGGTGAAGTAGCGTCCCTCGGCCTGGCAATCCGGGCCGACGAGCCCGAGGACCACGCAGTCGTCCTGGATCGCCTCGAGCGGCGGCTCCCAGCCGAGCGTCGTCTCGGGGTGGTTGTTCCACTGGACGAGGGTCGCGATCGTCGCGTTCTTCGCGTCGCGCGCCTGCAGCACGTTGAGGGTCGGGTCGAAGATCTGCGGGTCCGTCCCGTCCTCGGCGCCGAACCAGTGCTGGCCGGCAGCCACGCGCAGCGACGCGGGCTGGCGCTCCGCCACGGCCTCGACCACCGCCGCCGCGACCTGGTCCGTCATGTGCTCGTACCAGTCGTGGTTCACGTCGAAGGCCGTGTCGGGCCCGTGGTGGTTGTGGCTCGCGGTGACGATGACCCGCAGGTTCGGCGCAACGTCCGGCCCGACGAGCGCCGCCACCTTCTCGCGGATCCCGTCCGCGTCGATCCGGAACACCATGTAGAGGTCCGTCGCCACGAGGACCACGATCTCGCTCTTGCTCGGCCGCTGGATCGCCATCGCGGTCGCGCGCACGTCGTCGTGCACCCAGAAGGAATCCTCTGCGCCGTTGCCGACCGCGATGCGCCCGTCGTCCCAGGCCGGGACGGGGATCCCGAGGTCGAAGGGATCGGTGCGCGGCGGGAAGCCCGGCGTCAGGTAGTCGTAGCTGCCGGCGACGAGTGGCAGCACCGAGCGCGAGGCCGCGCCCACGAGGAGGGTGTCGTTCACGCAGGCGAGCGGGACGCCGTCCGCCGCCTCGAACGAGGTGCAGCCCGTGTCCTTCGTGGAGTCGACGATGCAGGCAGCGAGCGCGGCGCCGGTCGCGGCGCCGCCGCAGTCGAACAGGTCGTCGACGACGGCGTCGAGGCACTTCTTCGCGATGCCCGAGGCCACGCCCTCGGCGGCCTTCGCGATCTTCGCGTTGCCGTCGAGGGCTGCGTCGATCGCGGCGCCGAGGCCCGCGGCGTCGGTCACCGGCGGGCTCGCGCTCTTGAGCGCGGCCTTCTTGGCCTTGTTCGCCTCCGCGCCCCAGACCTCGAGCAGCTTGAAATTGCGCTTGGCGACCTCGGCCTGGCAGGTAGCCCCGCCCTTGTCCGCCTCCTTGGTCACGAGGTTCGGCTCCGCGCCGAAGACCGTCGCGAACGACGCGTTCGAGGCCTCCTTCGCCGACGCGTTCGCCGCCGCCGCGCCGGCGTAGGCGAAGCCGGGCGTGTCGGGCGCCGCGCAGTCCTTCGCGTCGGTCTTGTCCGTCTTGGCCGAGGCCTTCGCCACCTTCCCCTTCGCGTCGAGCCCGAGGCACTCTTCGGCCGTCGACTTGCCGGACGCGACGCTCTTGAGACACGCCGTCGTGTCAGTGTTCTGGGACTTCAGCACGCCGAGCCAGTCGGCGTTGATTCCGTTCAGACAGGCCTGCTGGCCCTTGCTCGCTCCGGCCTCGCCCGCGACGGCGACTTGGGCCGGTCCGAGCGGGGCGGCGATCGCCAGGAGCAGCGCGAGAGCGGGGCCGGGGCGGGCGCGTCGGGGCACGTCGGGTTCCTCCGGCGCGGCATCATACCGCCCGGGCCGGGCGGAGGCGCGCCCCACCCGCGCGAGTGGGTGGCGCGGCCCGCAAGCACGCCTGCGAATCGAACGCCGGGTACGCCAGCCGCGCGGCTATGCTCTGCGCCGTGCGGCTGCCGAGCCCATGCGAGCCGGGCGTGCCGCGCTCCCGGCCCTGGGCCCCGCGCAACGGGCGACTTCGGGAGGTGTCTCGATGAGGCTCGCGGACTACGACCACATGCCGTCGGTCGCGGCGCTGATGACCCCCTTCCCGTACTCCGTGCGTTTGGACGAGCCGATCGCCCGCGCCGTCTCGTTGATGAGGGAGCACGACATCCGCCACATCCCTGTGCGCGAAGGCGACCGCGTCGTCGGGGTCGTCTCGGAGGGCGACCTGCGCGGCTGCGACGCGTCGGGTCGCGTCCGGGACGTGCAGGTGACGAGCCCCTACACCGTGGACATGGGCACGTCGCTGGCCGACGTGCTGCGCGAGATGGCCGCGAGGGGCATCGGCACCGCGCTCGTCGTGCGATCGGAGAAGCTCGCCGGCATCGTGACCGCGACGGACGTCTGCCGCGCGCTGGCCGCCATCCTCGAGTCGCGCTTCGGGCCGCGGGGCGGAGACGCCGCCTGACGCCGGCAGGAACCTCGCGCCGAGCCGGGCGTGGCGCGCGTGCCCGCGGGGTGCGGCCGCGAGTCGTCGTCGCGCGCGCTGCCGTGCTCGAGACGGCGCTCGTCAAGGACGTCGAGCCGGATGCGCGCCCGCCGCGGGCCATCGAGCGCGAGTTCCGGACGCTGCTCGGCGCTGGCTTCGCGCTGCGCTGCTGCGGCGCGGCGGCCGCGGACCCGACGCTCCTGCTGCGGCGCTACACGCCCAAGCACGCCATCGCGCTCTTCGACGCCGTCTTCTACCTGACGAACCTGCGCGAGGACGAGAACTTCCGCTTCTTCGTCGCCTACGTGCGGCTCGGCGCCCGCCGCGCGCTCTACCCGCGCATCTTCTACAAGGACTCGTCGCTGGTCTGGCGCTCGCCTTCGCATTACGTGCGCTCGGAGCACGAGAACTGGATCGGCAAGGGCGACCTGAAACCGTTCGTCGAGGACGGCGACGTCGTGCTGTACGCCGCCGAGGAGACGACCAACCTCCCGTTCGAGCTGCAGCAGGCGCTCGACGTCGCGAGCCGCCGGGCCGCCGGGGTGCGGCGCGACCTACGCGCCGTGCCGCTCGTCCTGCGCAAGGCGCGGGACGACCGGGTGGAGCCCTACGCCGACTTCAGCGCACCGCGCCGCCGTGCCATGAGGGTGCGCCGCAACCTCGTGAACGGCGGGCGTCCGGTGGCGCGCTTCGACCGCCCCGGCGACCCCGCGTCGCTCGAGTTCGTCGCCGGTTACGAGCCCGACTTCGAGGCGGGAGTGGTGGAGACGAGCGCGTCGAAGAGCCGGCTGTACGGCGGCGACGTGCACAAGTTCCGGATCCTCTCGACGAACCGCCGGGTGCAGTGGCAGTTCGTCGCCGGTCCGAGGCACGCGTGGGTGGTGCCACCGCAGACGCTGACGACGGAGCTCTCGAGCTACGGCGTACGCACGGTGGACGTGAACGTCGACGAGGACCTGTGCGTCCCGGGCTACGAGTACCACTTCCTCGACGACACGGAGGCCCCGCCGCGCTTCTACAGCCAGATCCCGGCGGGGTTCGCCGGTCCCCAGAGCGACGTGGACCCGTCGCGAGCGGACGCTTCCCCCTGGCTCGAGAAGCTGCCGGTGATCCAGGCGTTCCGCGCGCGCGTGCTGCGGCGGAGCGCGCCGGGCTAGGCGGCTTCTAGGCGCGGCGGGCGCGCAGCGCGACGAGACCCGCGCCGAGCGCGAAGAGCGCAGCGGCGCCGGGCTCGGGCACGACCGGGTTCGCTACTGCGCCGCGGGTGGAGGCCCGGCAGTTCGGGAAGAAGCGCGACCGCCAGCCGTTGCACGACGCGCCCTCGGCCTCGGTGGGGACGAACAGCGAGCCCGCGAGCACGAGCCAAGAACCGAGCAGCGAGTGGGTGAGCAGCGTGCGCATCGTCGCCTCCGCGTTCAGCCGGGATGAGATCCGGATCACAATTTTCCGCAGGCGCCGGCCGGATTCAAGGCCCGCAGCGGGGGCTAGCCCCCCAGTTGGCCCCGCGGGAACGCCGCCGCGCCAGTAGTAGGTTCCCAGGTCCGCCCGACACGTGACGTTCGAGGGGGTCGCGACTGCTCCGGCGCGGCCTCTAGACGTCGGGCAGCCCCATCTCGAGGTTCGAGCGGCGGATCCCGCCGTCGACGTCGAGGACGCGGCCGGTCACGTAGCTCCCCGCCGGCGAGGCCAGGTAGACGGCGGCCGCCGCGATGTCGGCCACGCGGCCGAGACGCCGCAGCGGCGTGCCTTCGACCATGCGGCGCTGGAGCTCTTCGTTCTGGAGCACGATGCCGAGCGCGTCGGTCTCGATCGCGCCCGGCGCGATCGCGTTGACCCGGACCCGCGGCGCGAGGTCGAGCGCGAGGTTCTGCGTGAAGTGGCACAGCGCGGCCTTGGCCGTGCCGTACGCGATGAAGCCGCGGTCGTTGAAGCGCCCCGCCGCCGACGCGATGTTGATCACGGTGCCGCCGCCGTTCTTCAGCATGACCGGGACGGCGAGCTGCGTCAGGTTGAAGGCGGTCGTCACGTTCCAGCGGAACGCGTTCTCGAACGCCGCCTCGCTCGTGCCGAGGAAGGGCCCCGGCATGCTGCCGCCGACGTTGTTCACCACGACGTCGATGCGGCCGAGCTCGTCGGCGGCGCGGTCGACGAGCTGCTGCATGCCCGCGCGCTCGGCGAGGCTGCCCGGGACGACGATCGCGCGGCGACCGAGCGCCCGGATCTCGCGCGCCACGCCCTCGAGCTGATCGGTGGTGCGCGCGCCGATCACGACGTCGGCGCCGACCTCAGCGAACGCGGTCGCGATCGCGGCGCCGATGCCGCGGCCGGCGCCGGTCACGACCGCCACGCGGCCGGCGAGCGAGAAGAGATCGAGGATCATCCTGGGGGGCCTCCCGGGGCGCGAGCGCGCCCAGGGAGCCCATGGTCGGGACGCGCCGCCCGCGCGTCAACGCCGCCGCAGCGGGCGCTGCCTGCTCACGGCTCGCGCAGCTGCGCCCGGCCGGCCGCGTCGAAGGAGACGAGCGAGCGGCCTTCCGCGTCCGTCACCGCGACGACGCCGCCGGCGACCACGTGGCGCCAGCGCTCGCGCCACGTCTCGGCCGTCTCGCGCCGGAGCGCGGCGTCGAGGGTCAGCCAGCGTTCGCCGACGCGCACGATGAGAAGGCGCGGCAACCGCGGGTCGCGCTCGGCGCCGACGACCCCGAGCCGCGCGCGACTCGCGGGCTCGGTGATCTGCCCCATCACCTCCTCCGGCGCGACGCGGTGCGCGGCCGCGGGCGGCCCGCCCAGGAGGACGACCGCAGCGGCGAGCGCGACGGCGAGCCGACGCACGGGAGCCCCCGCTACCGCCCGAGCGCTCGGCGCGCGGCGTCCGCCGGGATCCGCACGCGGTGGATCGGCGGGTGGGCGCGCGCCTCGTGGGCCCGCTCCGCGTCGAGGGCGGCCTTCGCCGCCGGCGCGCGCAGCGGCGCGAGCGCGCGCGCGGTCGCCAGCGCCGAGACGCCGGGCGGCTCGAAGCCGTCGCCGTCCACGTCGACGAAGATGGGGTTCGTGAACGCGAGCGCGACGTACCCCGGCACGACGAGGCTCCCGTCCGGATCGTCCGACGGGAGCGGAGCGAGCTTCGCGCCGGCCTCGACGAGGAGGTAGAGATCCTCGCCCGCGAGCGGCAGCCCGAAGCTCGCGTCGAAGCGCTCGACGGACTTCTTGCCGGCCGACCAGGGGTTCTTCGGGCGCTTGCGGACGGCGGGTTCCGTCTCGAGGTCGAAGGTGAGATCCGGGCGCACCTCGCCGTTCACCACGACGCGCACCTCGTCGACCGGCACCCAGTTCGCCGCCTGCACGCGGATCTCGAGCGTGAGCGAGTCGCCCTCGGGCACGATCGTGGCGCCCGCGCGGAACGGGGGGATCGGATCC
>DATAGA010000104.1:0-4749 GCA_036257215.1 Myxococcota bacterium | reverse complement strand
CTCTCCGCGCGCGAGGAGGCGCGCGCCCGCCGCCGCCACCATGGCCGCGTTGTCGGTGCAGAGCGCCGCCGGCGGAAAGCTCGCGTGGAAGCCGTCCGCGACCGCGGCGGCCTGCATCGCGCGGCGCAGCCGCGCGTTGGCGGCGACGCCGCCCACGACGGCGAGGCGTCCCAGGCCTTCCTGCCGGAGCGCGCGCCGCGCGCGCTGAACGAGCGGGTCGGTCGCCGCCGCCTGGAACGACGCCGCGAGGTCCGCGATCTCTGCGGCGCTCGGCCCGGCTGCCGCGCGGCGCGCCTCGAGCGCCACGGCGACGGCGGTCTTGAGCCCGCTGTAGGAGAAGTCGAGGTCGCCCTGCTCGGCGAGCGGCCGCGGCAGCGCGACCGCCTTCTCGTCGCCTTGCTCGGCGAGACGCGCGAGCGCGGGGCCGCCCGGAAAGGGCAGCCCGAGCAGCTTCGCGACCTTGTCGAACGCCTCGCCCACGGCGTCGTCGAGCGTCTCGCCGAGCAGGTGCGCCGGCGCGTCCGCGTCGATGCGGTAGAGCGCCGTGTGGCCGCCCGAGACGACGAGGCCGACGTACGGCGGGCGCAGCGCCGGGTCGGCGAGCTCCGCGGCGGCGAGATGCCCCGCGAGGTGGTGCACCCCGACGCACGGCAGGCCCGCGCGGTACGCGAACGCCTTGCCGAAGGAGAGGCCGACGAGGAGCGAGCCGAGCAGGCCCGGTCCCGCCGTCACGGCGACGCCGGCGAGCCGAGCGGGCTCCGTGTCCGCGTCGGCGAGCGCCCGCTCGACCACCGCGCAGACGGCGCCGAGGTGGTCGCGCGACGCCAGCTCCGGAACGACGCCGCCGTAGGGCGCGTGCAGCGCGTCCTGTCCGCGCACGACGCTCGAGAGCACGCGGCCGCCGGACTCGACGACCGCGGCGGCGGTCTCGTCGCAGGAGGTCTCGATGCCGAGCACGCGCTCGGGGGGCGTCATCCGCCCATGCCGCGCTCGAGCTTCTCCTGCTCCGCCTTGCAGTCGATGCACAGCTCTGCGACGGGTCGCGCCTCGAGGCGCTTCACGTCGATCTCCTCCTCGCACATCTCGCACTGGCCGTAGACGCCATCCTCGATCTTCTGCAGCGCCGCGTCGATCTTCGCGAGGAGGCCGCGCTCGCGCTCGCGCAGCCGGCCGGTGAACGCGAGGTTGGCCTCCGAGGAGGCCGTGTCGAGCTCGTCCGGGAAGTCGTCGGGGTCGAGATGGACGTCGCCCTGCAGCGCCCGCTCCGCGTTGCGGAGCAGCTGCTCTCGCATGTCCGTCAGGATCTTCTTGAAGCGCTGCTGGTCCCGCTTGCGCACGCTCACCCCTCGTTGCCGCCCCCCGCCGCACCACCGGGGCCGAGCAGCTCGAGCTGGCGCCGGGCCTCCGCGACGCGCGGGGAGTCGGGATATTCGTCGATCAGACGCTCGAACGCCGTCTCCGCGGCGCTCCCGTATTTCGGACCCAGTCGGAGCAACGCCTCGCCCTGCCGGTACAGCGCGTCGGCCGCCTTGTCGCCGGCCGGGTAGCGCTGGACCACGTCGGCGAAGCGGAGCACTGCAGCCTTGTAGTCGCCTTCCCGGTAGTGGCAGTCGGCCATCCAGTACGCCGCGTCGTCGGCGTGATCCGAAGCCGGATAAGTTTGGAGGAACTCCCGGAAGCGGTCAATACAGGCTTCGAGGTCGCCGACGCGCCAGGCGGCGCGGGCGTCGCGGTACGCCTGCACCTCTTCGGGGCTGCCCTCGAACGGCTCCGGGGCCTCGCCCGCCGGCTCGCCGGGCTCCGCGCTCCGGTCGGGCGCAGCCGCCGTCGCGTCGGGCTGCGGCGCGGGCACCGCGCCGCGCGTGCCTGCTTGCGCGGTCTCGAGCGTCTGCGCGAGCTGGTGCTCGGCCACCTCGACGCGTCCCTCGAGCGCGCGCACCTCTTCGCGCAGAGCCTCGAGCTCCGTCTGCGCCTCGGCGCCGGGCTGCGCGCGCGAGCCGGCCGTCGCGCCGCCGCGCGCGCCTTTCAGGCGGTTCACCTCGTACTCGAGCTCGCGGAACTCCGCCATCGACACGCAGCCCCCCAGCACGCACGCGGCCGCGACGGCCGCCAGCGCCCGGGCGTGATGCCTGCTCGCCATGCGCTCCTCCTCTCTTCGGCTGCTGCGCCGAGCACGCCCCCCGGCGCGCCCGGCTGCGCTACTGCTGTTTCCGGCGCGGACCCCAGGCGGGGTTCGTGTTGTTGCCCGGCCCGTTCGTCACCTGGATCAGGTTCTCGCCGTTCACGTCGATCCGATACACGTCCATGCGCCCGCGCCGCGAGGAGCTGAACGCGATCATGCGCCCGTCGGCGGACCAGGTCGGACCCTCGTCCGTGCGCGGGTGCTCGACGAGCGGCAGGTTCACCTTGCCGAGCGGGTCGATCAGCCAGATGTCCATCTGGCCGCCGACCCGCGACTCGTACGCGATCCACTTGCCGTCCGGCGACCAGGTCGGCGCCGCGTTGTAGCCGCCGTTGAAGCTGAGCCGGCGCTGGTTCGAGCCGTTCGCGCTCATGAGGTAGAGCTGCGGCGCGCCGGAGCGGTCCGAGACGAACACGATCTGGCTCCCGTCCGGCGACCAGCTCGGGCTCACGTCGATCGAGCCGTTGCGCGTGAGCCGCGTGGTGCCGCCACTGCCGCGACCGACGACGAAGATCTCGCTGCCGCCCTCGATCTCGCGCACGACGGCGAGCTTGCTGCCGCTCGGGTCGAAGACGCCGCGGTAGATCTGCGCTCCGTCGAGCTCGCGCAGGATCCGCCCCGGCGAGCGCGTCCCGCGCGTGAGCAGGAACAGCGTCGGGCGGTTGGCGTAGCGGTAGGACGTGTAGACGATCGTGTTCCCGTCGGGACCCCAGTTCGGGAAGGTGTTGATCGTCTTGTGCGACGTCGCCCGGCGGGCGTTGCCGCCGTCGGCGTCCATCACGTGAATCTCCTTCGCGCCGGAGCGGTCGGAGACGAACGCGAACTCCGTGTTCGAGACGCCGGGCACGCCGGTGAACGCGCCGACGATGTCGTCGGCGATCGCGAGCCCGACGCGGCGCCGCTCCTTCGGGTCGACGCGGTACGCCTTGCGCACGAGACGCTGGCAGCCGCGCGAGACGTCGATGGCGCGGAACTCGACCCGCAGCGCGCTGGCGCCGGCCTCGATCTCGCCGAGGACGAGGGCGTCGGCGCCGATCTGGCGCCAGTTGGGACAGGTGATCGCCGGCTCGGGGTCGAGGCGCGGGCTGAGCGCGGGCTCGAGGAAGGCGGCCTCGTCGATCGACTCGAACAGGTTCGAGAACGCGAGCCCGTCCTCGATGCCCTTGCGCACCTCCGTCGCCGCGGCGCCCGACGTGGCGCTCGCCGCCGCGAAGCGCAGCACCGCCGCGCGGAAGCGCTTGGTGCCGGCGTCGGTGATGACGATCGGCGCACGTCCCTGCGCGGGCGCGCCGTCCGGCGCGGCGGCCAGCGCGGCCGCGAGCGCGGCGGCGAGCGCGACGGCGCGCCCGCCCACTCGCCGGGAACCCGCGGGCACAGCCCGCGGGACCCGGCGATCCGGCTCCAACGAGCACCGCCTGCGCAAAGGACTCGCGGGGCGCACTCCTAGAGCACGTCCTGCGGCGTGAAGACGAAGGCCCAGTCGCCGTCCTCCGGAGGCGCCGGCAGCGGGCTCGCCTTCTCGATGGCCCGCACGACGCTCTCGTCGTAATAGGGATTGCCCGAGCGCCGCTGCACGTCCACGGCGAGCACGCGGCCCGAGGCGTCGAGCGTCACCACGATCTCGGCCTCGATGATCTGGCGCTTGAACGACGGCTCGAGCACCCACGCGCGGGAGACGTGGATCTTGACCCGCTTGATCCACGCGGCGATCAGCGGATCCAGCGGGTCGCCTGTGCCGCCCATGCCGGCGGGCCCGCGGGCGGGCTTCACGCTCGCGAGCAGCTCGGGGTCCGGCGCCTCGCCTTCGTCCTCGGGCTCGCCGAGCTCCTCGCGCAGCGAGTCGAGCGCATCGTCGTAGTCGAGCTCCTTCTCCGGAGGCTTCACGGCCGGCGTGGGCTTGGGCTTCGGCTTCGGCTCCTGCACCGCCTCCTTCGGGAGCAGCTTCTTGTCGGCCTTCACCTGCGGCGCCTCCGGCGGGGGCACCGGCTTCGCGGCCTCCTTCGGCGGCGGCTTCGGCTTCGCCGCGGGCTTGGGCGGCGCGGGCCTGGGCGCGGCGCGCGGCGCCGCCGCCTGCGCGCTCGGCACCGCGGCGACGAGCGAGACGTCCATGACGCCGGCAGGCAGCTCGTAGGAGCGGCTGTGGAAGGGGTTCACGTACGCGAGCCCGAGCAGCACGAGGTGCGCACCGACGGAGAGGGCGAGAGCGCGCCGGAAGGCTCGCTCGCGCTCGTCGTCGTCGTGCAGGACCGCCTCGAACACGGCTCCCTCATTCGGGCTCGGTGACGATCCCCACCGTCTTCGCGCCGGCGAGGCGCGCGGCGGCCATCGCCTTTACCACTGTCCCGTAGGGCGCGTCCTTGTCCGCTCGCAGGTAGATCTCTCGCTCGTCGGTGCCCGCGAAGATCGCCTGGAGCTTCGGCTGCAGCTCCTCGAGCGGCACGGCGGTGCGCGCGAGGTGGTAGGTTCCGTCCTTCTTCACGGAGAGGATCAGCGGCTCCTCGCGCATCTGCAGCGGCTGCGTCGTCGTCTCCGGCAGGTCGACGTCGATCCCCTGCTCGAGCATGGGC
>DATAGA010000091.1:0-3853 GCA_036257215.1 Myxococcota bacterium | reverse complement strand
CCGAGGGCTGGCGGCGCATCGCCGCGGGCGAGCACGCCCTGCTCCTCGCTCCGACGGGCAGCGGGAAGACCCTCGCGGCGTTCCTGTACTGCCTCGACCGCCTCACGCGCGCGGCGCCCGAGGGCAAGCCCGGCGTGCGCGTCCTCTACGTCTCGCCGCTCAAGGCCCTCGTCTACGACGTGGAACGCAACCTGCGCGCGCCGCTCGCGGGCATCCGCCGCGCCGCCGGTTCCCTCGGGATCGCGAGCCATGAGCCGCGCGTCGCGGTGCGCACCGGCGACACGCCCGCGCGCGACCGCGCGGCGCAGTCCGCGGATCCCGCGGAGGTCCTCGTCACGACCCCCGAGTCGCTCTACCTGATCCTGGGGTCGGCGCAGCGCGAGACGCTGCGCAGCGTCGAGACGGTGATCGTCGACGAGATCCACGCCGTCGCGGCGACGAAGCGCGGGGCGCACCTCGCGCTCTCGCTCGAGCGCGTCGCGGCACTCGCGCGGCGGGACCCGCAGCGGATCGGGCTCTCGGCCACGGCGCGCCCCGTGGCCGAGGTCGCGCGCTTCCTCGGCGGCGACCGCCCCGTTGCCGTCGTCGACGCCTCGGCGCGCCCGCGCCTCGACGTCGAGATCCGCGTGCCGGTGCCCGACCTCGTGCGTCCGGTGCCGGCCGCGCCCCCTCGGCCTCCCGGCGCCGACAGCGGGCGCTCGGGCTCGCTCCTCGGCGAGCTCGCCCGGCGCGAGCTCCCCGACCCGGCGCTCGGCGTCTGGCGCGCCATCGAGGCGGAGCTCCTCGGCGAGATCGAGGCGCACCGCTCGACCATCGTGTTCGTGAACAGCCGCGGGCTGTGCGAGCGGCTGGCCCATCGGCTCAACGAGCTCGCGGGCCACGAGCTCGTGCGCGCCCACCACGGGAGCCTCGCGGCCGGCCAGCGCCGCGACACCGAGGAGGCGCTCAAGGCGGGTCAGCTGCGCGGCATCGTCGCGACGAGCTCCCTCGAGCTCGGGATCGACATGGGCGCCGTCGACCTCGTGCTGCTCGTCGAGTCGCCGGGTGCGGTCTCGCGCGGCCTCCAGCGCGTGGGCCGCGCCGGCCACCACGTCGGCGAGGTCTCGAAGGCCCGCATCTACCCGAAGCACCGTGCGGATCTGCTCGAGGCGACCGTCGTCGTCTCGCGCATGGAGGACGCGGCGGTCGAGCCGCTGCGCGTGCCGCGCAACCCGCTCGACGTGCTGGCGCAGCAACTGGTCGCGATGTGCGCCGTCGAGCCGTGGAAGCTCGGCGAGCTCGAGCGACTCGTGCGCCGCACGGCGAGCTACCGCGAGCTCTCGCGCGAGGCGCTCGTGGCGGTGCTCGACATGCTGGCCGGCCGCTACCCGTCGACGGACTTCGCGGAGCTGCGGCCACGGCTCGTCTGGGACCGCGACTCCGACGTGCTCACCGGCCGCCCGGGCGCCGGGAAGCTCGCGATCCTCTCGGGCGGCACCATTCCGGACCGCGGCCTCTACGCCGTGCGCGTCGGCGAGGACGGGCCGCGCGTCGGCGAGCTCGACGAGGAGATGGTCTACGAGACGCGGGTCGGCCAGACCCTCACGCTCGGCGCGACCACGTGGCGCGTCACGGAGATCACGCGCGACCGCGTCCTCGTCGCGCCGGCTCCCGGCGAGGTGGGGCGCCTCCCGTTCTGGCGCGGCGAAGGCCCGGGGCGGCCGGTCGAGCTCGGGCGCGCGCTCGGCGCGTTCGTGCGCGAGACCGGGGAGAAGGCGCGCGACGAGGCCGAGGCGTGGCTGCGCGAGCGCCACCACCTCGACCCGCTCGCGACCCGCAACCTGCTCGACCACCTCGACGAGCAGCGCGAGGCGACCGGCACGCTTCCGACCGACCGCGCGATCACGATCGAGCGCTTCCGCGACGAGCTCGGCGACTGGCGCGTGTGCATCCTCTCGCCGTTCGGCGGGCGCATCCACGCGCCGTGGGCGCTGGCCCTGGAGGCGCGGCTCGCGCGCAGCGCCGGCTTCGAGCTGCAGGTGCTCTGGAGCGACGACGGGATCGTGCTGCGACTCGCCGACGGCGACGCGGCGCCCGACCTCGAGACCCTCGTGCCCGAGCCGGAGGAGGTCGAGGACCTCGTAGTCGAGCAGCTCGGCCACGCGTCGCTCTTCGCGGCGCAATTCCGCGAGAACGCGGCGCGGGCGCTGCTCCTCCCGCGCCGGCGGCCGGGCTCGCGCACGCCGCTCTACGTGCAGCGGCTGCGCGCGCAGAACCTCCTCGCGGTGGCGCGTCGCTTCCCGTCGTTCCCGATCGTGCTCGAGACGTACCGCAGCTGCCTCCAGGACGTGTTCGACGTGCCCGGCCTGGTGGAGCTGCTGCGCGCCGTGCGCGCGCGCGAGATCCGCGTGGACGAGGTCGAGACGCGATCCGCCTCGCCGTTCGCTCGCTCACTCGTCTTCGCGTGGACCGCGGCCTGGCTCTACCAGGGCGACGCGCCGGCCGCCGAGCGCCGCGCCCAGGCGCTGACCCTCGACCGCTCCATGCTGCGCGACCTGCTCGGCGAGGAGCACCTGCGCGACCTGCTCGACCGGGCGGCGGTCGCCGCGGTGGAGGACGAGCTCCAGGCGCGCGCCGAAGGCCTGCGCGCGCGCGACGCCGAGGGCGTGGCGGACCTCCTGCGCCGGCTCGGCGACCTGCGCGAGGACGAGCTCGCCGAGCGCGCCGACGCGGACCCCGCGCCCTGGCTGCGCGCGCTCGAGGGCGAGCGCCGCGCGGCGCGCGTGCGCGTGGCGGGCGAGCCGCGCTGGATCGCTGCGGAGGAGGCGGGCCTCTATCGCGACGCCCTCGGCGCCGTGCCGCCGCCGGGCCTTCCGGCCGCGTTCCTCGAGCCCGTGCGCGACTCGCTCGAGCAGCTCGCGCTCCGCTTCGCGCGCACGCACGCGCCGTTCACGAGCGGAGCGCTCGCGGCGCGCTTCGGGCTCCTGCCCGCGCAGGTCGAGCCGTTGCTCGCGCAGCTCGAGGCGCGCGGCGAGCTCGTCTCGGGCGAGTTCCACCCGGAAGGGCGGGAGCGCGAGTGGTGCGAGCCGGAGGTGCTGCGGCGCCTGCGCCGCCGCACGCTCGCGCGGCTTCGGGGCGAGGTCGCGCCCGTCGAGACACGGACGTTCGCGCGCTTCTTGCCGGCCTGGCACGGGATCGGGGCGAGCGGCGGCGGGCCGCGCCGCCTCGACGAGGCGCTCGCCCAGCTCGAGGGCGTGCCGCTCCCGTTCTCCGACCTCGAGCGGCTGATCCTGCCCGCGCGCGCCCCCGGCTTCGACCCGCGCCAGCTCGACGAGCTCGGCGCGCTCGGCCAGTGGGTGTGGGTCGGACGCGGGGCGCTCGGCGAGCGCGACGGCCGCATCGCGCTCCACCGGCGGGAGCGCGCGCCGCTCCTCGTCGAGCCGGCGCCCGTCCCCGACGCGCTCGAGCAGCTGGCGCAGCGCTTCGCGCGCACGCACGGCCCCTTCACGAGCGCTGCGCTGGCGGCGCGCTTCGGGCTCCTGCCCGCGCAGGTCGAGCCGCTGCTCGCCCAGCTCGAGGCACGCGGCCAGCTCGTCTCGGGCGAGTTCCACCCGGTCGGCCGCGAGCGCGAGTGGTGCGAGCCCGAGGTGCTGCGGCGCCTGCGCCGGCGCACGCTGGCGCGGCTTCGCGGCGAGGTCGCGCCCGTCGAGGCCGACACGTTCGCGCGTTTCCTTCCCGCGTGGCACGGGATCGGCGCGGGCGGCGGCGGCCCGCGCCGCCTCGACGAGGCGCTCGCGCAGCTCGAGGGCGTGCCGCTGCCGTTCTCGGAGCTCGAGCGGCTGATCCTCCCCGCGCGCGTCCCCGGCTTCGACCC
>DATAGA010000076.1:0-2943 GCA_036257215.1 Myxococcota bacterium | reverse complement strand
GCTCGACCTCGTCCGGGATCGGGCGCAGGGCGCAGAACGCGGCCCCGCAGCCGGCGGCGAGAACGAGAGCGAGGACGCTGGCGATCCTCATCGCTTCGTACTCCCCGGGGCGGCGGCCTCCGACGTCGAGACCGGCACGTCGCGGGCGGTCAGGATAGCGGCGTGGATTCGCGACGCGCGATGTGGGGCCTGCGCGGCCGGTGACGATCGAGCATCCTTCGGCCAGTCCTTCGTCCATTGCCCGACGCGCCGTACTCTCGGGCACTACCCTTTCGCGAGACGCCCGAGGAGACCGCTGTGACGGCCGCACCGTCGTCGCCCCGAGAGAGCCAGGTCGCGGTGGTCGAATCGTTTCTCGATTGCATCGTGAGGAAGGACCTTGACCGGATCCCGATCGCGCTCGACTACTGCACCGAAAGCCCGCTCTCGGGAAGGCTGACCGGTCAGGCCGCGCTCGACTACCTGCGGGTCGTCGCCCGAGCGGTCGAGGGCATCCGGATCGAGCAGCACATCGTCGAAGGCGACCGTGTCGCGACGCTGTTCGAGGAAGACACGGCGGGCGGAACACTGCCGGTCTTCTCGTGCTTCCGCATCGAGCACGGCCGGATCAAGGAGTCTCGCGTGTTCTACGACTCGAGGCGCATCGGCGGCCGCGCGGGATCCGGCGGGCGATAGCGCGGGTTCGCGGACCGGTGAGCGCATCCAACCGCAGCCAGGTGGTCCGGCTCGCGGACGCTCGGCTCCGCATCCCGGGACCCGCTGGCGAGAACGCCGTCACTCTGATGCAGCGCGGGACGGTCGACGTCGCGCTCTCGCTGCCGCCGTCCACGAAGCAGCAGACGCCGCACGCGCAGGACGAGCTCTACGTCGTCGTCCGCGGCCGGGGAGTGCTGGAGCACGACGGGAAGTCGGACGCTTTCGAGGCTGGGGACCTCCTCTTCGTCGCGGCCGGGGTCGAGCACCGCTTCGCCGAGGTGAGCGAGGACTGTGCCGTCTGGCGGATCTTCTACGGGGCGCCGGGCGGCGAGGCGCCCGAGTAGCGCGGCGCGGGCGCGGTACGGAACGCGGTCGCTACGGCTCGATCGGCGCGTAGCGCAGCAGCACGCGGCTCCCGTCGGCGAGCCCGTCGCGGAAGCGCGGCCCCCACTTGCCCCACTCGGCGGGATACTTCTTGCCGAAGGTCCCCAGCACGCGTTCGCGCGCGGCGGCATCGTTCTCGAACGACACCTTCGCGAGGAAGGTCGGCGCGCTCTTGTACTTGCCGTCCGCGCGCGTCCACACGCCGAAGTCGCCCACCCAGACGCGCGCGCGCTCGAGGCCGCCGCGCAGCGAGCGGGCCTTCCAGCGGTCCTGCGCCGTGACGACCAGGACGTCTGCGCCGTCCTGGACGAACCACACCTCGCCGTGGCAGGTGCTCTCGCTGCCGTCCCTCTTGAGCGGCGAGACGTAGACGAGCGGGCTCGACGAGAGCGCGTCGCGCGCGGCCTGGGGCAGGTCGTACGCGAGGGCGCGTGCGACGCGGGGGAACGGCAGCGCGACCGCCGCGGCGCCCATCGCGCCGAGCGCGAGGAAGCGCCTCCTCGTGAGCCCTCTGACACCGTCGATCCGCACCGCCATCCAACGCACCTCCGGAGCTCCATGCTACCCCGCCCCGTCCGGAGTCACCGCTGCAGGACCGCGCGCCGCGTCGCTCCATCGACCGACGCTCGAAGCGGCGGCCGCTCGCCGGATGGCGGGCGCGTCCTCCGAGAGGAGAAAGCCGCGCCGAACCGCGCGCCGCGTCGCGCGCTGGACGGCGTCGACGTAGCGGCCGTGGCTCGAATAGAGCGACCCGAGCGTCGCGGCGTCGAACGGAAGAGTCGTCCCGAACCGGCTGCAGGGGCTGCCGGCCGGTTGTCCGATCCCGGAGACGACCGCGATCGGGACGTCGACCTGTGGCGTGCGGACGCCGCCCAACGCGTTCCCGAGCGCGTCGCGCTCGAGCGTCGGCGGGGAGCCGGCCAGCACGGACAGCGGCGGGGCGCGCGCGGGCTTCCGCCCGCTGCGAACCCACTCGTCGAGCCGCCGCAGGGCTGCGCTCAGCACGTAGTGCTGGGGACCGGCGTTGATGGGGAAGTCGCAGGCGACGCTGCCGCCGAAGATCGTGTCCACCGGCGGAAGGTGCGTCGTATCGAGCGCCGCGGGCCCGAGATCGCTCCGGCCCTCGATCGTCATGTACGTGTCGGCGTGCGCGGCGCCGGCTACCTCCCAGGTGCGCAGGTTCGGACCGTCGCGCTGCCGGGCGGCGAAGAACCCGATCGCCACGACGTCGGTCTCGGTCTGGAACGTGAAGACGGGGACGTCGACGTCGTCGCGGATCCGGACGACCGCCGGCGCGTCGACGGCGGGCTGCGGCGACTCCGAGAGCGGCGCGGCGTCGCCGCCCCGGCTGTGGACGAGGAAGCCGTCGTAGACGAGCGCGAGCGGGTGGATCGCGTTCACGTACGTGACCAGCCGGGCCGCGGACTGCGACTCGCCGACGGCGAGGACGCGCCGCGGCCGCAGCCCGCCGAGCAGCAGCTCTCCCCGCTCGCGCAGCGCGAGGCCGGCCTGCGAGAACAGGTCGTACGAGAAGCTGTCGCCCGGATGGAGGAGCGGCGCGTAGCGCACCGGGTTCACCGCCTTCAGGTGGAGTTCGCGGTTCAGCGGCGGGCCGCCGCTCACCCCGACGTATTGCGCGGAGACGCCGACCCAGGCGAAGCCGTCGCGCAAGAGCATCGTGTGGGTCGACGTCCAATCCGGCGCGGCGTCGAACCCGCCCGAGACGTTGAGCCACTCGACGACGACCGTGCCGTTGAACCGCGCGCGCGCGGTGGGCCGGCGCACCACGACGCGCGTCGCGTAGGCCGCCGACTCGCCGGGCGACGCCGCCCACCGGCCGTCGGAAGAGAGGGGAGCGTCGCT